>NZ_CADEPK010000013.1 GCF_902829255.1 Metabacillus niabensis
CCTTTTTAGAGGTCAATGGAAGACTTAAATGAAAAAATAGTTTTAATAAGAAGAAAAATAAGTAAAAATAAAATCACATTCATTTAATCTTTTAATAAATATAGATAAAGAAATAAAAGAGAGAATACCTCTTAAGGAGGACATTATGTATGGCGGATTATTTAGTCATTGTGGAGTCACCTGCAAAGGCGAAAACAATTGAACGGTATTTAGGAAAAAAATATAAAGTAAAGGCTTCGATGGGACATGTTCGGGATTTACCTAAAAGTCAGATAGGTGTAGATGTAGAACAAAACTTTGAACCGAAGTATATTACGATTAGAGGAAAAGGGTCTGTGCTGAAAGAACTGAAAACAGCCGCAAAGAAAGCGAAAAAAGTTTTTCTAGCAGCCGACCCCGACAGAGAAGGAGAAGCTATCGCTTGGCATTTAGCGCATAGTTTAGATTTAGACGTAAATTCTGATTGTCGAGTAGTTTTCAACGAAATTACAAAGGATGCAATTAAAGAATCATTTAAACATCCACGGTCTATTAATAAAGATCTCGTTGATGCACAGCAAGCGCGTAGAGTTCTTGACCGTTTAGTAGGGTATAAAATTAGTCCTATTTTATGGAAGAAAGTGAAAAAAGGATTAAGTGCTGGGCGTGTCCAATCTGTAGCTGTAAGACTTATTATTGATAGAGAGAAAGAGATAAAAGCATTTGTCCCTGAAGAGTATTGGTCAATTGATGGACAGTTTTTAAAAGGGCAAAAGGAATTTGAAGCATCCTTTTATGGAGTAAAGGGTGAAAAGAGAGAATTAAGTTCTGAAGAAGAAGTAAATTCAATCTTAAAAGAAATTAGCGGAAATAAATTTACCGTTGAAAAGGTAACGAAAAAAGAACGAAAAAGAAATCCAGCTGTTCCTTTTACAACATCAACTCTCCAGCAAGAGGCAGCGAGAAAATTAAATTTTAGAGCAAAGAAAACTATGATGATTGCTCAACAGCTCTATGAAGGAATAGATTTAGGAAAAGATGGTACTGTTGGTTTAATTACTTATATGAGAACGGATTCTACGAGAATATCTGAAACTGCTCAAGCAGAGGCTTCTAGCTTTATTAATGAAAAGTTTGGTGAAGAATTTTTAGGCGCTAAAACAAAGACTGCAAAGAAAAATTCAAACGCACAGGATGCTCATGAGGCTATTCGCCCAACGTCAACATTACGAGAGCCAGCTGTAGTGAAAGAATTTCTTAGCAGAGATCAATTTCGTTTATACAAATTAATTTGGGAACGCTTTGTTGCTAGCCAAATGGCATCAGCAGTTTTGGATACGATGAGTGTTGACCTTACTAATAATGGTGTGTTGTTTAGAGCTACTGGTTCAAAAATTAAGTTTCCTGGCTTTATGAAGGTGTATGTAGAAGGAAGCGATGACCAAGTTGAAGAAAGGGACAGATTGTTGCCAGATTTAAAGGAAGGCGATGAAGTTTTTTCAAAAGATATTGAACCTGCCCAACACTTTACCCAACCGCCACCACGTTATACAGAGGCAAGGCTAGTAAAGACACTTGAGGAATTAGGGATTGGTCGTCCATCAACATATGCACCAACATTAGATACGATTCAAAAAAGAGGCTATGTTGCCCTTGATAATAAACGGTTTGTTCCAACGGAGCTAGGAGAAATTGTTTCAGAGCTCATGATGGAGTTTTTTCCAGAAATTATTAATGTTGAATTCACTGCAAACATGGAAAGCAGTCTTGATGAAGTAGAGGAAGGCAACATTGAATGGATAAAAATTATCGATGATTTCTATAAGGATTTTTCTCCACGACTTGAAAAAGCAGAAAATGAAATGGAGAAAATTGAGATTAAAGATGAACCTGCTGGTGTAGATTGTGAAGAATGTGGCCATCCTATGGTGTTCAAAATGGGGAGATTTGGTAAGTTCATGGCGTGCTCTAATTTTCCCGATTGTCGCAATACGAAACCAATTGTAAAGGACATCGGTGTTCAATGTCCTAGTTGTAAAGAAGGCACAATTGTTGAACGAAAAACAAAAAAACGTAGAATATTCTATGGATGTAGCAGGTATCCAGAATGTGAATTCCTTTCATGGGATAAACCAGTACCAAGAAGTTGTCCAAAATGTAATCATATGCTTGTCGAGAAAAAGCTGAAAAAAGGCGTACAAGTACAATGTGTAGAATGTGATTATAAGGAAGAACAACAAAAGTAGGTGAGCGGAATTTAGCTCACCTCTTTATCATTATAATAACGCGATGAATGCAAGAATTTTTAACAGAGTGATTTTTTGATTTTTAACATGGAGGGAAATGACAGATGAATAATCAAGCAGTAAATGTAATAGGGGCCGGATTAGCTGGAAGTGAAGCAGCATGGCAGTTAGCTAAACGAGGGATTCAAGTCAATTTGTTTGAAATGCGACCTGTTAAACAAACGCCTGCTCACCATACTGATAAATTTGCAGAACTTGTATGCAGTAATTCATTAAGAGCAAATACGTTAACAAATGCTGTTGGTGTATTAAAAGAAGAAATGAGAATATTAGATTCAGTTATCATTAAGGCTGCTGATGAATGTGCGGTACCTGCTGGTGGTGCGTTAGCAGTTGATCGACACGAGTTTGCAGCTAAAGTAACAGAATTAGTGAAGGGTCACCCGAATGTTACAGTCATCAATGAGGAAGTTGGGGAAATCCCATCAGGTCCGACAATTATTGCAACAGGACCACTTACTTCAAAACGTTTGTCAGAGCAGCTACAAGCATTAACTGGAGAAGAATATCTTTACTTTTATGATGCAGCAGCACCAATTATTGAAAAAGACAGCATCGATATGGACAAGGTTTATTTAAAATCCCGCTATGATAAGGGAGAAGCAGCATATTTAAATTGTCCAATGACAGAGGAAGAATTTGATCGTTTTTATGAAGCGTTAATTTCTGCGGAAACTGTGCCATTAAAGGAATTTGAAAAGGAAATTTTCTTCGAGGGCTGCATGCCGATTGAAGTGATGGCACAAAGAGGGAGAAAAACGATGCTTTTTGGCCCATTAAAGCCAGTTGGTTTAGAGGATCCAAAAACAGGGAAAAGACCATATGCAGTGGTTCAATTGCGCCAGGATGATGCTGCTGGTACTTTATATAATATAGTAGGATTTCAAACTCATTTAAAATGGGGACCACAAAAGGAAGTGCTTTCCCTTATTCCGGGGTTAGAAAATGCAGAAATCGTTCGCTATGGGGTTATGCATCGAAATACATTTATTAACTCACCAAGACTATTGAACCCGACATATCAATATAAAAATCGCGATGATTTATTTTTTGCAGGACAAATGACAGGTGTTGAAGGATATGTTGAATCAGCTGCTTCAGGTCTTGTTGCAGGCTTAAATGCTGCTCATCTTGTCCAAGGTAAAGAGCTAATTAAATTTTCAAATGAAACTGCAATCGGAAGTATGGCACACTATATTACGAATACAAATGCAGATAATTTTCAACCGATGAATGCGAACTTTGGTATTTTTGCAGATCTACCGGTTAGAATAAAAAGTAAAAAAGAACGAAATGAAATGCATGCCAATCGAGCGTTAGAAACAATTCGAAAAATTTCGAAAAATATATAGAAACCATTTGCAAGGGCTACTAAAGTTATGATAACATTTAGTAGCCCTTGTGAGGTGTTTATATGAAAAATGTTAACGTTTGTTTAAATTTCTTCATAGAATATTTACAAATTGAGAAAAATTACTCACAATATACACTTCTTGATCTTTGGAGGAGATTCGCATATCAGCTCAGAATTTCCTTCTCGCTATATACAAATTCTATATAAAGGGCCTTTTAAAAAATTAATGGTTTATACTAATAGATGGAAACATTTGTAGACGTTGCGGCGAAGCTTTCAAAAGGAGTGAACATTCTTGAGTTTGAAAAATATTGAAATGCAGATTGCTCTTCCACGTACACACGATGCTGGAAAAATTCAAGAACAGTTAAACCAAAGAAGTCAGCTTGTTCATGATCAATTAGCACATACGATAAATAAAGAAACTGACATAAAAAGATCAAAGGTACCAGAAAATAGTAGTAGTGCTAAATTGAAATTAAAAAGAGATAAGAAAAATCAACAAGAACACCAACAGCAGGAAAAGAACGAAAAGAATGAAAAACAATCTGAAATTGAAAGCCATCCATATAAAGGGAAAACGATTGATTTCTTCGGGTAAGAGAGGTTGTCTATGAATACATTTCTACTATTAATTAGTCTACTATTACATATCGTTGCGTTTTATTTTATTGTTGTCCTATATACGAAATATGCAACGATAAAAAAACTTGCAGATTCACAGAGCTCATTATTGGAAGAAGCAGAAAACTCGATGACTAGCTTTTTAATTGAAATGAAAGATGAAAATGAACGACTAATTAACGAGTTGACGAAAGCTACTAGAGATAACGTACCTGATACTGAAAAAAATGACTCACAATTAGAAAATCACTTAAAGTTGGATAGTGGTTTAAAAATGCAATTAGAGAAGAATGATGGTGCTTCAAATGATGAGCTACCAGATTACATCAATGGAATTGATGAAATTGAGGATGTCATCGAAATCAATCATCCTATGCAAAAAGAAGATCTACCATTTGAAGTTGAAGCAATAAATCTTTATAAAAATGGTTATACTGTCGAACAGATTGCAAAAAAATTAAACAAAGGGAAAACTGAAATCGAATTATTAGTGAAGTTTCGACAATCTCGGTAAGGGAAAAACAAATAGTAACTATATTATCTAGAGTTGAATTCTCAATGATTTAAAAGCAAATCGAAAGAAGTTTAACTTTAACCTTGATTGTCGTATTTTGATATGGTATATTATTTTTTGGTGTTAATACACACGCTTATAGATTTAATCATTGGTGCTGTTTTTACAGTTATGGTTAAAGATGATATAAGCGGAGGAGAATAAAACCATTAGGAGGAAATACACATGTCAGTTATTTCAATGAAACAATTGCTTGAAGCTGGTGTTCACTTCGGTCATCAAACACGCCGTTGGAACCCAAAAATGAAACGTTACATCTTTACTGAGCGTAACGGAATTTATATTATCGACCTTCAAAAGACTGTAAAAAAGGTTGAAGAAGCATACAAGTTTGTTAAAGAGCTTGGAGCTGAAGGTGGTACTATTCTTTTCGTTGGTACGAAAAAACAAGCGCAAGATTCAGTGAAGGAAGAAGCTGAACGTTCAGGAATGTACTACGTAAACCAACGTTGGTTAGGTGGTACATTAACTAACTTTGAAACAATCCAAAAGCGTATTAAACGTTTAAAAGATATTCAAAGAATGCAAGAAGATGGTACTTTCGAAGTTCTTCCTAAAAAAGAAGTTGTTCAACTTAAAAAAGAGCTTGAGCGTCTTGAAAAATTCCTAGGCGGAATTAAAGACATGAAGCAATTACCAGATGCATTATTTATTATCGATCCTCGTAAAGAGCGTATCGCTGTTGCAGAAGCACGTAAATTAAATATCCCAATCGTTGGTATCGTTGATACAAACTGTGATCCGGATGAAATTGATTACGTAATTCCTGCAAATGATGATGCTATTCGCGCTGTTAAGCTTCTAACTGCAAAAATTGCAGATGCAATTTTAGAATCTAAACAAGGTGAAGAAACAACACCTGCTTAATGTGCAAAAGGTGATAAGGGGAATTGGCCTTTTATCACCTTTTTTTAAGCATATTACATACAGAATAAAGGCAGCTATGTAAGATGGTTATTAAATTGCATAAGACAGTTAATAATAGAAGGGTTTTTCCTTAAATTATTAAGTATCTTATGAATGGACCATCAAGCTCCTTGATGAACACCGAACATTTTAGTAAAAACAATCATTATATTAATTGACCTTAAGGAGGAATACCGTTATGGCAGTAACTGCACAAATGGTAAAAGAACTACGTGAAAAAACTGGCGCTGGAATGATGGATTGTAAAAAAGCGTTAACTGAAACAAACGGAGATATGGACAAAGCGATTGATTACCTACGTGAAAAAGGTATTGCAAAGGCAGCGAAAAAGGCAGACCGTATTGCTGCTGAAGGTTCAACTTTAGTTAAAGTTGAAGGAAATGAAGCTGTTATTTTAGAAGTTAACTCTGAAACTGACTTCGTTGCGAAAAACGAAGGATTCAAAGAATTAATCAATGGACTTGCAGATTTCCTACTTACTAAAAAGCCTGCTACTGTTGAAGCAGCTCTTGCTGAAACAATGGAAAATGGCTCAACTGTTGAAGAACATATTAATTCTGCAATCGCAAAAATCGGTGAGAAAATCACTCTTCGTCGTTTTACAGTTGTAACTAAATCTGATAATGATGCGTTCGGTGCTTATTTACATATGGGTGGACGAATCGGTGTTCTTACATTATTAGAAGGAACTACAGAAGAAGATGCTGCAAAAGATGTTGCAATGCATGTTGCTGCTGTAAATCCAAAGTATATTTCACGTGACCAAGTTTCTGCTGAAGAAGCTGAACATGAGCGTAAAATTTTAACAGAACAAGCATTAAACGAAGGTAAACCAGAAAATATTGTAGCGAAAATGGTTGAAGGACGTTTAGGCAAATATTTTGAGGATATTTGTTTATTGGATCAAAGCTTCGTTAAAAATCCAGACCAAAAAGTTAAGCAATTTGTTCAATCTAAAGGTGCAACTGTTAAAACATTTATCCGCTATGAAGTAGGAGAAGGTATTGAAAAGAAACAAGATAACTTTGCTGAAGAAGTTATGAGTCAAGTGAAAAAATAATTACTCCTATAAAAAATAGGAGTGGATTAAGGATCTGCTTCTATTATAATTGACTTAAAATGGAAAAGGGAACACTTGTTGTGTTCCCTTCTTTAAAAGGTAAGATATTTCAAGTATAGGTTCAAGAAACTGTTTAGCTACATTCTGTTTATAAACGAAGATGTAGACTTGTTCCTATTATGATTTTCACCATTTAATATGGGTGAATTGTATGGAAACTGAGTTGGAGGTAGTTATGAGTAATCCTAAATATCAACGTATTGTATTAAAACTAAGTGGAGAAGCACTTGCAGGTGATAATGGCTTCGGAATTAATCCAACGGTTATCCAATCAATTGCTAAACAAGTGAAGGAAATTGCTGAGCTTGGTGTTGAGGTAGCAGTTGTTGTTGGTGGAGGTAATATTTGGCGAGGGAAAATAGGTAGTGAAATGGGTATGGACCGTGCTACAGCTGACTATATGGGGATGCTAGCAACTGTAATGAATTCTCTTGCTTTACAGGATAGCTTAGAAACTCAAGGGATTCAAACACGTGTACAAACTTCGATTGAAATGAGACAGGTAGCTGAACCTTACATAAGAAGAAAAGCAATTCGTCATCTTGAGAAAAAACGTGTCGTCATTTTTGCTGCAGGTACTGGAAATCCTTACTTTTCAACTGATACAACTGCTGCATTACGAGCAGCAGAAATTGAAGCAGATGTTATTTTAATGGCTAAAAATAATGTTGATGGTGTTTATAGCGCTGACCCACGTATCGATAAGGATGCAGTTAAATATGAAACATTATCTTATTTAGATGTCCTTAAAGAAGGTTTAGCTGTTATGGATTCAACGGCTTCCTCTTTATGTATGGATAATGATATACCTTTAATTGTTTTCTCGATTATGGAAGAAGGTAACATTAAACGTGCTGTTACAGGCGAAAATATTGGAACAATCGTTAGGGGGAAATAACCTTGGCTAAACAAGTACTTAATCAAACAAAAGAAAAAATGGAAAAAGCGGTTTCTGCACTTAGTCGTGAATTAGCTTCAGTTCGTGCAGGGAGAGCTAGTGCGAATTTATTAGATAAAATTTCAGTTGATTATTATGGTGCACCTACACCGGTAAATCAATTGGCATCAATTAGCGTTCCTGAAGCAAGAATGCTTGTTATTCAACCTTATGATAAAACTGTTTTAGGCGAAATTGAGAAAGCTATTTTAAAATCAGATTTAGGCTTAACACCTGCAAATGATGGTTCTATTATTCGTTTATCGATTCCTGCACTTACAGAGGAACGCCGTAAAGATTTAGTTAAGCTCGTAAAAAAATATGCTGAGGAAGCAAAAGTAGCGATCCGAAATATTAGACGCGATGGAAACGATGAATTAAAGAAATTAGAAAAAAACGGTGAAATTACAGAAGATGAATTAAGAAGTAATACGGATAATGTTCAAAAGCTAACAGATGAGTTTATTGTAAAAATTGATAATGTTGCTAAAGATAAAGAAAAAGAGATCATGGAAGTTTAATCTTTAAAAAAGTGTACCTAAATATATCTTGGTGAGCTTTGCTAATTCTTACTATAGGAAAAATATAGTTTCCTAATGATTAAAAAATAGGTACAATAGAATATGTGAAGACCCTCTAATGTTTACAGGGGGTTTTTTTGTTAATACTGTTAACGGGTGATGGAGGAGTCACATGATCAATTTATTTAAAAGGTGGAAAGATAATCCTCAAACCACAGATGAAGATAGAATTGAAAAAGAGGATGTTTTAAAAGGTGAAATACCTGAACATATCGCGATCATAATGGACGGTAATGGAAGGTGGGCCAAGAAACGAGCTCTTCCAAGAATAGCGGGTCACCATGAAGGGATGAAGGTTGTTCGCAAAGTGACGAAACAAGCAAACGAATTAGGTGTTAAAGTACTTACCCTATATGCTTTCTCGACAGAAAATTGGAAAAGGCCAAAAACAGAGGTAGACTATATTATGAAACTACCCGAGGAATTTTTAAACACTTATTTACCTGAACTTATTGAGGAAAATGTTCAAGTTCGAATTATCGGTGATAAACATAAATTACCGCCTCATACTTTAAGAGCTGTAAATAAAGCAATAAAAGATACGGATAATAATACTGGTTTAATCTTAAACTTTGCTTTGAATTACGGGAGTCGAGCTGAAATCGTAACAGCTGTTCAACAAATCGTTCAAGATATAAAAGATGGATCGATTAACGAAAATGAGCTTGATGAATCTGTTTTTTCTAATTATTTAATGACTCAGTCATTGAAGGATCCTGACTTGTTAATCCGAACAAGTGGTGAAATTAGGCTAAGTAATTTTATGTTATGGCAGCTGGCATATTCTGAATTTTGGTTTACAGATATTTTATGGCCGGATTTTAATGAACAAAATTTACTACAAGCTATTCACACTTATCAACAAAGAGGGCGCAGATTTGGTGGCGTATAAAAGGTGATGAAATAAAGATATGAAACAACGTATACTTACTGCAGTAATAGCTGCAGCTATTTTTCTACCATTTGTTATATATGGGAGGCTACCCTTTACACTATTTGTTTATTTATTAGGGACAATTGCTTTATATGAATTATTAAAAATGAAAAAAATCTCATTAGCGAGCATTCCGGGTGTTGTCAGCTTAATTATCCTATGGGTGCTTTTACTCCCTTCAACATATTTAAAGGATTTCACATTTTCAAAAGCTGAATTTGCCTTGATTGCATTATTACTACTACTTACTTACACAGTAGTAACAAAAAACAAATTCACTTTTGATGATGTTGGCTTTCTTGCCATCGCTATTTTTTATTTAGGGATAGGCTTTTACTTTCTTATTGAAACGAGAAATTTATCTCCAGGTGGTCTAGAACTTGTTTTTTATGCATTAATATTGATATGGGTAACTGATTCTGGTGCCTATTTTGTTGGCCGTGCAATGGGGAAAAGAAAGCTATGGCCGGAAATAAGCCCTAATAAAACAGTTGAAGGTGCATTAGGCGGAGTTTTATTCGCGGTTATCTTTTCTTGGATCTATCACGCCTTCACAGGTGTTCTTGACAATTATGTAACGATTACGTTTATTACAATCTTTTTATCAATTTTTGGACAAATTGGTGATTTAGTTGAATCGGCATTGAAACGTCAATACCAAGTGAAAGACTCAGGGAAAATTCTTCCTGGACATGGTGGAATATTAGATAGATTTGACAGCTTATTATTTGTTTTACCAATTTTACATTTTCTAAGGATTCTTTTTTAACTATTGAGAATTTGAAAATAAATTGCTTTTCTCGATGGTTAATCTTGCAAGTAGCATATAAAAAACAAACCTTTATTGAAGCAAAATGAAGAATCTCATCTCTAACCTTTAATTAGGTAGAAATGAGGATTGATTGGACGTGAGGAAATAATTGAAAAATATAAGTTTATTAGGTGCCACAGGTTCGATAGGCATACAAACGTTAGATGTTATTGCTTCCCATCCAAATGAATTTAAGCTCGTTTCTATGTCATTTGGTACGAACTATCAAAAAGGCATTGAGATCATTAACAAATTTCATCCTAAATTCGTTTCAGTAAAAGATAAAGCCACATATGACATATTGAAAGATACGTTTACTAAGGAAGAGATTTCATTTCATTATGGAGAAGAAGGGCTGATAGAGGCAGCGATTTATGATGGTGTTGATGTACTTGTTAATGCTGTTGTTGGAAGTGTTGGATTAATTCCGACATTAAGAGCAATTGAGAATAACATAACGATTGCACTTGCTAACAAGGAGACACTTGTAACTGCTGGTCATATTGTGACTGAGCTAGCAAAGAAACATAATGTTTCGATTTTGCCTGTAGATAGTGAGCACTCAGCAATTTTTCAATGTTTGCAAGGGGAGAACGAAAAGTCGATTGAAAGACTAATCGTTACAGCCTCAGGTGGTAGCTTTCGAGATAAAACGAGAGCTGAATTAGAAGGCGTTACAGTCGAGCAAGCTTTGAATCACCCTAATTGGTCAATGGGAGCAAAAATCACAATAGATTCAGCGACGATGATGAATAAAGGACTAGAAGTAATAGAAGCTCACTGGCTTTTTAATATGCCATATGAAAAAATTGATGTACTTTTACATAAAGAAAGCATTATCCATTCTTTAGTTGAGTTCCAGGATCATAGCATCATTGCACAACTCGGAACACCTGATATGAGAGTTCCAATTCAATATGCGCTAACATATCCTAATCGATTACCATTAATGCACGGTAAACGACTTGATCTATCGGAAATCGGACAATTACATTTTGAAAAGGCAGATTTTAGTAGGTTTCGTTGCTTACAATATGCATATGAATCAGGTAAAATAGGAGGTACAATGCCTACTGTATTAAACGCAGCAAATGAAGAAGCTGTTGCAGCGTTTTTAAAAGGTAAAATAAGCTTTCTGCATATTGAAAATCTGATTGAAACATCTCTTGAAAAACATGAAAATATTGCTCTTCCTAGTTTAGAGCAAATTCAAGAAGTAGATAAGCTAACACGTAGATTTGTACAAACATTAATCTCATAAAGGTGGTCATACAAAATGAATACGGTGATAGCATTTATCCTGATCTTTGGAGCTCTAGTATTTTTCCATGAGTTAGGCCATTTAATATTTGCAAATCGAGCTGGTATTTTATGTAGAGAATTTGCAATTGGTTTTGGACCTAAAATTTTATCATTCAAGAAAAATGAAACAGTCTATACAATTCGTTTACTACCGATTGGTGGATTTGTAAGAATGGCTGGGGAAGATCCAGAAGTAATTGAGGTAAAACCAGGTCATAATGTCGGATTACTTTTTAATGATGAAAATAAGGTCGAAAAGATTATCTTAAATAATAAAGAAAAATATCCACAAGCACGAATTATTGAAGTTGAGAATGTAGATTTAGAACATAACATGTTTATTTCCGGGTATGAGCATGGTGAAGAGGACTTTCTTAAACGGTTTGATGTAAGTGAAACATCGTTCTTTATTGTTGATGGTCAAGAAGTTCAAATTGCCCCTTATAATCGCCAATTCCAATCGAAAACTGTTGGACAAAGAATTGCAGCTATTTTTGCAGGGCCGATGATGAACTTTATTTTAGCATTTGTCATTTTGTTCACATTAGGCTTAATTCAAGGTGCACCGGTTAATGACCCTCGATTAGGTCAGTTAACAGATGACGGTGCTGCTAAAGAAGCAGGATTACAGGAAGGAGATATTATCCACTCGATTGAAGGACAACCTACAGCAAAATGGGAAGAGGTTGTCTCAATCATTCGTGATAATCCAGAAAAAGAATTAACCTTTGAAGTTGAACGTGGAAAGGAAATTCTGTCTGTAGAGGTTGTTCCAGAGTCTGCTAAAGTAGGAGAAGAAACAATCGGGAGAATTGGTGCATATAACCCTGTTGACAAGTCATTTTTAAGTTCAATTAAGTATGGATTTGTTGAAACGTATACATGGACGAAAGAAATATTAGTCGGTTTTGGTAAGCTTATTACCGGACAATTCTCAATTGATATGTTATCAGGCCCTGTTGGTATTTATGATATGACAGACCAAGTAGCAGATTCCGGTACGATCAATTTACTTCGCTGGGCTGCATTGCTTAGTATTAACCTTGGAATCGTCAATTTATTGCCAATCCCAGCATTGGATGGCGGACGACTGTTATTCTTAATCATCGAAGGGTTAAGAGGAAAACCAATTGATCGGCAAAAAGAAGGAATTGTTCATTTTATTGGGTTTTCACTACTAATGCTGTTAATGCTTGTTGTAACATGGAATGATATTCAACGATTGTTTCTATAATTTCTGATTATCATTTTTAATACCGTGATCATCTATAATGAAAAATCCATATTATAATCAATCAGTGGAGGAACAGGTAACCTCCACTGATTTAAGTCTAACAACTAAATGAAGAGTTTAAAATATAATAGAGGTGCTCGATATGAAACAAAGTATGACATTTATTCCAACTCTAAGGGAAGTTCCAGCTGATGCAGAGGTGAAAAGCCATCAGTTAATGCTGCGTGCAGGATACATAAGACAAAATACTAGTGGTGTCTACAGTTACTTGCCATTAGCGCAAAAGGTATTAAAGAAAATCGAACAAATTGTCCGTGAAGAAATGGAGAGAGCGGGAGCATCAGAGCTATTTATGCCTGCACTTCAACAATCAGAATTATGGCAAGAATCAGGTCGCTGGTATTCATATGGACCAGAACTAATGAGACTAAAGGATCGCCATGGTCGAGAATTTGCTCTAGGTGCAACTCATGAGGAAGTAATTACAAGCCTTGTTAGAGATGAAGTAAAATCATATAAGCGATTACCTCTAGCTCTTTATCAAATTCAAACAAAATTTAGAGATGAAAAACGCCCACGCTTCGGAGTTTTACGTGGCCGTGAATTTATTATGAAAGATGCTTATTCCTTTCATGATACGTTTGAAAGCTTAGATGAAGGCTATCAAAAAATGTTTGATGCATATCAAAATATTTTTTCAAGATGTGGTCTAGATTTCCGAGCGGTTATTGCGGATTCTGGTGCAATGGGCGGTAAGGATACACATGAGTTTATGGTGCTTTCTGATATCGGTGAGGACACGATCGCATATTCTGATACGTCCCAATATGCTGCTAATATCGAAATGGCGCCAGTTGTTGAAACATACGAAAAAAGCGTGGAAGAGATTTCAGATTTAGAAAAAATAGCAACACCAAATCAAAAATCAATTGAAGAAATTTCAAGTTATTTAAACGTACCGAAAGAAAAATGCATAAAATCTATTTTATTCTCTGTTGATGATCGCTTTGTATTAGTATTAGTTCGCGGTGATCATGACGTAAATGACATTAAGGTAAAGAACTTATATGGTGCTTCTGTTGTTGAATTAGCAACTGCTGAAGAAACATTAGCTAATTTACATTGTGTACATGGTTTTATTGGCCCAATTAATGTCCCTGAGAATATTGAGGTTATCGCTGATCATGCAGTTGCAGCTATTGTTAACGGCATTTGTGGAGCAAATGAGGAAGGGTATCATTATAAAGGTGTGAATGTTGAGCGAGATGCAAATATAACTCAGTTTGCTGATTTGCGTTTCATTCAAGAAGGGGACAAATCACCTGATGGAGAAGGAAGAATCAAATTTGCTAAAGGGATCGAGGTTGGTCATGTATTTAAGCTTGGTACGAGATACAGTGA
Source organism: Metabacillus niabensis (assembly GCF_902829255.1). GTDB lineage: Bacteria > Bacillota > Bacilli > Bacillales > Bacillaceae > Metabacillus > Metabacillus niabensis. The sequence continues at coordinate 14,085 of NZ_CADEPK010000013.1, forward strand.
AGCGATGAATGCAACTTTCCTTGATGAAAATGGCCGCACACAGCCAATGATTATGGGCTGCTATGGAATTGGTGTTTCTAGAACATTAGCAGCAATAATTGAACAAAATCATGATGAAAATGGAATCGTTTGGCCATTAACGGTTGCTCCATTCCAATTACATGTGATTCCTGTAAATGTGAAGGATGATACGCAAAAGGATTTAGCCGAAAAACTTTATAAGCAATTTTATGACCAAGGATATGAAGTTCTCATTGATGATCGAAAAGAGCGTGCAGGTGTTAAATTTGCTGATTCAGATTTAATTGGTATACCAATTCGTGTAACAGTTGGCAAAAAGGCTGCAGAAGGTATTGTCGAGGTAAAGGTTCGTAAAACTGGTGAAGCTTTTGATATTCCAGTAGCTGAATTATCAGAAAAGATTAAGCAAATACTTGGAAACTAAAAAAGGTTACAGTAACAGACAAACCATGTTAAAATAATTTTAGAATAAACGAGAGAGGCTGACTCGAAGAAAATGGACAAACCTTTTTAGGTTTTGTTTATCAAAATGAGGCAGCCTTTTCTCTTTGTGAACTCTATTTCCATTGGGGAAAAGAAAGTGGAGAGAGGGGAATATGATGGACGTAGAAATAAATCAAAAAGAGAGAATGCAGTTACTCCTCCAGCAAATTAATCTAACAGAGGATGCTGCTGTCGTTCACTTTAAAAATGGTTTAATTGCAAAATTAACTGTTCATAAACAAAGTAAAAAGTGGCATTTCCATTTTCAATTTGAAAGAATTTTACCTTTTGACGTATTTCAATTATTTCAGACAAGACTAATAAAAGCATTTTCTCATATTGCAGAAGTGACCTTTTCAATCGAAACGAAGGAAGCAATATTTGATGAAAAGCTTGTCAGAGATTATTGGTCAATTTGTATTAGCCAGTTGGATGGGATTTCACCACCAATGCTATCGCTATTAAATGAGCAAGTTCCAACGGTACAAGGTGTTAAAGTTATTGTTAAAACGAAAAATGATACAGAAGCAATGACAATTAAGAGAAAATATGCTTCATTAATTCAAGAGAGCTTCCAGCAATTTGGCTTTCCAGCTTTCCAATTAGACACAACTGTTGCTGTATCAGAGGAAGAAATTAAAAAGTTCCAGGAATTAAAACGACAAGAAGATAAAGAAAAGGGACTTAAAGCATTAGAAGATATGGTGAAGGCGGAGAAGGAAGATCAATCTCAACCAGAGCTCTCTGGTCCATTGACGATAGGTTATACAATTAAAAATGATGAAGAAATACGCACGCTCGCTTCTATTGAGGATGAGGAACGAAGAACAACGATTCAAGGATATGTATTTGACGCAGAAACGAAGGAATTAAGAAGTGGTAGAACGTTACTTACCTTCAAGATTACTGACTATACAAGTTCGATTTTAGTGAAAATGTTTGCTAGAGATAAAGAAGATGCAGTGCTCGTACAAGCAGTTAAAAAAGGTATGTGGTTAAAAGTACGGGGAAGTATTCAAAACGATACCTTTGTTCGGGATTTAGTCATGATCGCGAATGATATTAATGAAATTGCTCCTAATGAACGGGTCGATCGTTCAAAAGAAGGGGAAAAACGCGTTGAATTACATCTTCATTCTCCGATGAGCCAAATGGATGCAGTAACATCAGTTAGTAAATATGTAGAGCAAGCGAAAAAATGGGGGCATAAGGCGATTGCCTTAACAGATCATGCTGTCGCACAATCATTCCCTGAAGCATACTCTGCAGGGAAGAAGCATGGTGTGAAAATTCTCTATGGCGCTGAAATTAATTTAGTTGATGATGGTGTACCTATTGCCTACAATGATGCAAACCGTTTGTTAGCAGATGAAACCTATGTCGTGTTTGACGTGGAAACAACTGGTTTATCAGCAGTATATGACACAATCATAGAATTAGCTGCCGTAAAGGTTCGTGGCGGCGAAATTATCGATCGATTTGAATCCTTTGCAAATCCACATCAATCATTATCAGCGACAATCATTGATTTAACAGGTATTACTGATGATATGCTTACAGATGCACCAAACGTTGATGAGGTGTTAGCGAAATTTAAAGAGTGGATCGGTGATGACATATTAGTTGCACATAATGCAAGTTTTGATATGGGCTTCTTAAATGTAGGGTTTAAAAAGCATTTAGGTGAAGAAAAAGCAAAAAATCCAGTTATTGATACGCTGGAACTTGGACGCTTTTTATATCCTGAGTTAAAAAACCACCGGTTAAATACTCTATGTAAAAAGTTCGATATTGATTTGACACAGCATCACCGTGCAATCTATGACTGTGAAGCAACAGGATTTTTACTGATTAAAATGTTGAAGGATGCCGAAGAAAAAGGCATTGAATACCATAATCAATTTAATGACAATATGGGAAAAGGCAATGCGTATCAACGGTCTCGTCCGTATCATGCAACAGTCTTAGCAAAAAATGATATCGGCTTGAAAAATTTATTTAAGCTAGTCTCAATTTCGCATCTCAATTACTTTTATCGAGTCCCGCGAATTCCTCGGTCACAGTTAAATAAATATCGAGAAGGCTTAATCATTGGTTCTGCCTGTGATAAAGGGGAAGTTTTTGAAGGGATGATGCAAAAATCTCCTGAAGAGGTTGAAGAAATTGCACAGTATTATGATTATTTAGAAGTCCATCCTTTAGAAGTTTACAATCATTTAATTGATTTGGACTATATTAAGGATGAAAATGCTTTAAAAGAGATTGTGACTAATATTGTAAAATTAGGTGAAAAGCTCAATAAGCCTGTTGTTGCAACAGGTAATGTCCACTATTTAAATCCGGTTGATAAAATATACCGAAAAATATTAATTAGCTCTCAAGGTGGGGCAAATCCGCTAAATCGCCATGAATTACCTAATGTACATTTCCGTACAACTGATGAGATGTTAAATTGTTTTGCATTTTTAGGTTCTGAAAAAGCAAAAGAAATTGTCATTGAAAATACGAATAAAATCGCGGACTTGATTGACGAAATAAAACCGATTAAGGATGACTTGTATACACCGAAAATTGAAGGTGCAGATGAGGAAATTCGGGCAATGAGTTATTCGCGAGCAAGAAGCATTTATGGTGAAAACCTTCCGGAGCTTGTTGAAGCAAGACTTGAAAAAGAGCTTAAAAGTATTATTGGCCATGGTTTCGCTGTTATCTATTTAATTTCTCACAAGCTAGTAAAAAAATCATTGGATGATGGATACCTAGTAGGCTCTCGTGGTTCGGTCGGCTCCTCATTTGTTGCAACGATGACGGAAATTACCGAGGTAAACCCATTGCCACCTCATTATGTTTGTCCTGAATGTCAACACTCTGAATTTTTTAATGATGGTTCTGTTGGCTCTGGCTTTGACTTACCTAATAAGGAATGTCCAAACTGTGGAGCGCAATATCAGAAGGACGGACACGATATTCCGTTCGAAACATTCCTTGGGTTTAAAGGGGACAAGGTACCTGATATCGATTTAAACTTCTCTGGGGAATACCAACCTACTGCACATAACTATACGAAAGTATTGTTCGGAGAAGACAATGTGTATCGTGCAGGTACGATCGGTACTGTTGCAGAGAAAACTGCTTATGGATATGTAAAAGGATATGCAAATGACCATAATTTAATCTATCGTGGTGCAGAAGTAGATCGGTTAGTTCAAGGCTGTACTGGTGTTAAACGGACAACAGGACAGCATCCAGGCGGAATTATCGTTGTTCCTGATTATATGGATATTTATGATTTTTCACCTATTCAGTATCCAGCAGATGCAACTGGTTCAGAATGGCGGACAACTCATTTTGATTTCCATTCTATCCATGATAATCTATTAAAATTAGATATTCTAGGACACGACGATCCGACAGTTATCCGCATGCTTCAAGATTTAAGCGGTATTGATCCTAAGACAATTCCTACCGATGATCCTGAAGTAATGAAAATTTTCAGTGGGACCGAGTCATTGGGCGTCACAGAAGAGCAGATAATGTGTAAAACGGGAACACTTGGTATACCTGAATTTGGTACACGATTTGTGCGGCAAATGCTTGAAGACACAAAACCAACTACGTTTTCTGAACTTGTTCAAATATCAGGACTATCTCACGGTACAGATGTTTGGTTAGGAAATGCACAAGAATTAATTCACAATAATATTTGTACATTAAGCGAAGTAATAGGTTGTCGTGACGACATTATGGTTTACTTAATTTATCAAGGATTGGAACCTTCCTTTGCATTTAAAATTATGGAATCTGTTCGTAAAGGTAAAGGGTTAACAGATGAAATGGAAGAAGAAATGAAAAAACAGAATGTTCCAGATTGGTATATTGATTCATGTCTTAAAATTAAGTATATGTTCCCTAAGGCACATGCTGCAGCATATGTTTTAATGGCAGTGAGAATTGCATGGTTTAAAGTACATCATCCACTTCTTTATTATGCGGCATATTTCACTGTCCGTGCAGATGATTTTGATATTGAAACAATGGCAAAAGGTTCTACACCTATTCGAGCAAAAATTGAAGAAATAAATGCAAAAGGATTAGATGCATCACCAAAAGAGAAAAACCTTTTAACTGTATTAGAATTAGCTTTAGAAATGTGTGAAAGAGGCTATTCCTTCCAAAAGGTTAATCTCTATCGATCTAGTGCAGATGAATTTATTATTGATGGAAATTCATTAATTCCACCATTTAATTCGATACCAGGTTTAGGAACGAACGCGGCAATTAACATTGTCAAAGCAAGAGAAGAAGGAGAATTTCTATCAAAAGAAGATCTTCAACGCCGTGGAAAGGTATCGAAAACAATCATTGAGTATCTTAATGCACAAGGTTGTTTGGATGAATTACCTGATCAAAATCAATTATCACTGTTTTAATCTTTTAAATGAACAGTCTAAACCTACCCGTATATTTGCAATAAATTTATGGTTATGTTATGCTTTAAATGGAAATGCTAACGATAAGCAGAGAAAAAGGAGAGTGGGGAAACCCACTCTTTCGTATTGTAATCACTCTTGTCACTCGGATAGTATAGTACATATTATTCCCTGCTCAAAAGGCAGGGTTTTTCAGCAACATACGATATAAGGCTAGCAAAGATTTAATCAAAAGTATAAACCGATTTTACTTATTCATATATTATTAAATGCTAAATTAGCGCTGATTATTTCTTGATGATTTCGACTAGTCTTAAAAAACATTCGCTACGGTTTCTTAGCAAGGAGGAAGAGAATGAGCAAGAAGGTAACAGATATCGTAGAACAATTAGTTACACCAATCGTGAATGATATGAATTTAGAGTTAGTGGATATTGAATATGTAAAAGAAGGGTCAAATTGGTTTCTTCGAGTTTTTATTGATTCCGAAAAAGGCGTTGACATTGAAGAATGTGGAATTGTAAGTGAACGCTTAAGTGAACAGCTAGATGAAACTGACCCAATTCAGCATAACTATTTTTTAGAGGTATCTTCACCTGGTGCTGAGAGACCATTAAAAAAAGAAGCTGACTTTGAAAAGTCTATTGGTAAGCAAGTTCATATCAAAACGTATGAGCCTATCGATGGTGAAAAAGTGTTTGAAGGTGTCCTGACAGCATTTGATGGTCAAACGATCACTGTAACTGTTACGATAAAAACTAGAAAGAAGAAAATTGAAATCCCTTATGCTAAAGTTGCAAAAGCAAGATTAGCTGTAACCTTTAATTAAATGAGAAAATCATCTCATTTGAAAAAGAAATAAAAATAAGAGATTTTTTCCTCGCTCTCCTTTTTTTATAAGGCTTTTTACGTAAACATTTGCTGACTTTTACTTAGTAGTATTGTGTGGGAAGATAGTAAACCACTTATTGGATACCTGTCTCTCTCTTAGCAATTCTACTTGGGCTTTTATGAAAAAGGATGAAGATGGACATGCAAACAAATTTGTATTTAGTTTATTTTTTAAGGGGGAAACCGTTAAAATGAGTAGTGAATTATTAGATGCTTTAACAATATTAGAAAAGGAAAAAGGCATCAGCAAAGATATCATTATTGAAGCAATTGAAGCTGCTTTAATTTCTGCTTATAAAAGAAATTTTAATCAAGCGCAGAACGTAAGAGTTGATTTAAATCGGGAAACTGGAACGATGAAGGTTTTTGCGAGAAAAGACGTAGTTGATGAAGTGTATGATCCACGTCTGGAAATTTCTTTAAGTGAAGCACAAAGTATTAATCCAAATTATATGTTAAATGATGTAATTGAAATGGAAGTTACACCTAAAGACTTTGGAAGAATTGCAGCGCAAACTGCTAAACAAGTCGTGACACAACGTGTTCGTGAAGCAGAGCGTGGAGTTATTTACAGTGAATTTATTGATCGTGAAGAAGATATCATGACAGGTATTGTTCAGCGGATTGACTCAAAATTTATTTATGTTAGCCTAGGCAAGATCGAGGCTCTTTTACCAGTTAGTGAGCAAATGCCAAATGAAACATATAAACCACACGATCGAATCAAAGTGTTTATTACGAAAGTTGAGAAAACAACAAAAGGGCCGCAAATTTTTGTTTCAAGAACTCACCCTGGCTTATTAAAAAGATTGTTTGAAATTGAAGTTCCAGAAATTTATGATGGGACAGTTGAAATTAAATCTGTATCACGTGAAGCGGGAGACAGATCAAAAATTTCTGTCCACTCTGACAATCCTGAGGTTGATCCCGTAGGTTCATGTGTTGGGCCTAAAGGTCAGCGAGTACAAGCAATTGTTAATGAGCTAAAAGGTGAAAAAATTGATATTGTAAGATGGTCTGAGGATCCAATTGAATTTGTTGCAAATGCGTTAAGTCCTTCAAAGGTTGTCGAAGTTCTTGTTAATGAAGAAGAGAAAGCGACAACAGTTATTGTTCCTGATTATCAGCTTTCATTGGCTATTGGAAAAAGAGGGCAAAATGCTCGTTTAGCAGCAAAACTTACAGGCTGGAAAATCGATATTAAAAGTGAATCTGATGCTGAAAAGGCTGGTATTTATCCACTAAACTCAGCAGATAAAGATGAAAATTTTGACGATGAACCACTTTTAACAAGTATACATGAACCAGAGGTTAGTGAATAAGAGGTGAATCATATGAGCAATCGCAAAATTCCTTTACGTAAATGTGTTGCAACAGGGGAAATGAGAGCAAAGAAAGAACTTGTTCGTGTTGTCCGTTCAAAGGAAGGCGATGTATCAGTCGACTTAACAGGTAAAAAAAATGGGCGAGGAGCTTATATCACACTTGATAAAGAGTGCATTCTCCTAGCGAAGAAGAAAAATATCCTTGCCAATCATTTAAAAACATCGATTGATGATACTTTATATGATGAACTCTTACAGTTGGCTGAGAAGGAGAAAAAATAAATAAATGAACGATCAGCAACAATGGATGTCCTTATTGGGCTTAGCAAATCGAGCACGAAAAGTTATTTCAGGAGAGGAACTTGTTGTAAAAGAGGTGAGACAAAAGCGAGCCAAGCTTGTTTTACTCTCACAAGATGCATCAAATAATACAATGAAAAAGGTAACAGATAAATGTAAATTTTATCAGGTACCTATTATTACTGTAAATAATCGTTACCAACTTGGGCAAGCAATTGGCAAGGAAGCTAGAGTAGTTGTAGCGATTAATGATGCGGGCTTTGCTACAAAGTTAAAAACCTTGCTCGATTAATATTCTTGGGGGTGAACGTATGACAAAAATGCGAGTATATGAATATGCAAAACAAATAAATGTATCAAGTAAAGATATTATTACTACGTTACAAGAGATGAATGTCGAAGTAAATAATCACATGTCAACGATCGAGAATGATGTGATTGTAAAACTAGACCAAAAATTCAAATCAAATAATGAATCAAATAAGAAACCGGGGAAACAAGTGACTAATTCAAATCAAACGACAAATAAACAAGATAATAATAAAACAAACATTGAAAATAAACCTGCAAATAACAAATCACAAAAGCCTTTTAATAATTCAAACCGTGATAACAAAAAACCGAACCAATCTAATCACAAACCCAACCAAAATAAAGGGAAGAAAAATAATCATAACAAGAAAAACAAAGGTACTCATCAGCAACAGCCTATCCAAGCGAAGCCGAAAAAGGAATTGCCTAGCAAAATTACATTTACGGGCAGCCTAACTGTTGGGGAACTTGCTGCTAAGTTAGGGAAAGAGCCATCAGAAATTATTAAAAAGCTTCTGCTTCTAGGAACTATGGCAACAATTAATCAGGAATTAGATAAAGATTCGATTGAACTAATTGCTGGAGAATATGGTGTTGAAGTTGAAGAAGAAATCGTATTTGAAAAAACAGAATTTGAAAAGTACGAAGAAGAGGACCGTGAAGAAGATTTACAAATCCGTCCAGCTGTTGTAACGATTATGGGACATGTTGACCATGGTAAAACAACACTTCTAGATTCAATCCGGAATACGAAGGTGACTGAAGGGGAAGCTGGCGGTATTACACAACATATCGGTGCATACCAAATTGTTGCAAATGATCAAAAGATAACCTTCTTAGATACTCCAGGTCACGCAGCATTTACAACAATGCGTGCTCGTGGTGCGCAAATTACTGATATTACAATTCTCGTTGTTGCTGCTGACGATGGTGTTATGCCACAAACAATTGAAGCGATCAACCATGCAAAAGCTGCTGAGGTGCCTATCATTGTTGCTGTTAACAAAATTGATAAACCGACTGCAAATCCTGATCGTGTCATGCAGGAATTGACAGAACATGGTTTAGTACCTGAAGCATGGGGTGGAGATACTATTTTTGTACCTGTATCAGCATTAACAGGTCAAGGTCTTGATGAGTTACTAGAGATGATTTTATTAGTAACTGAGGTTGAGGAGTTAAAAGCAAATCCTAATCGTAGAGCTACTGGAACTGTTATTGAAGCACAATTGGATAAGGGAAGAGGCTCAGTTGCTACACTTCTTGTTCAAAATGGAACATTACGTGTCGGAGATCCAATCGTAGTTGGAAATACATTCGGCCGTGTTCGTGCAATGGTAAATGATCTAGGTCGACGTGTGAAAGAAGCAGAACCTTCCACTCCTGTTGAAATTACAGGCTTAAATGATGTCCCACAAGCAGGGGATCAATTTATGGTATTTGAGGACGAGAAGCAAGCTCGTCAGGTTGGTGAAGCTAGAGCGCAGAAGCAGCTTGATGAGCAGCGTAGTGAAGGCTCCAAGCTAAGCTTAGATGATTTATTTGAACAAATAAAACAAGGTGATATTAAAGACATTAATTTAATCGTGAAGGCAGATGTTCAAGGTTCTGTTGAAGCATTGGCTGCTGCTTTACAAAAAATCGATGTTGAAGGTGTGAGAGTAAAAATTATTCACACTGGTGTTGGAGCGATTACTGAATCAGATATTATTCTTGCAGCTGCTTCAAACGCTATCGTTATTGGCTTTAATGTTCGCCCTGATAGCGGTGCAAAGAAAACGGCAGATGTTGAAAATGTAGATATCCGCCTGCATCGAATTATTTATAAAGTAATCGAAGAAATTGAATCAGCGATGAAAGGTATGCTTGATCCAGAATTTGAAGAAAAGGTAATTGGTCAAGTTGAAGTTCGTCAAACATTTAAAGTATCAAAAATCGGAACGATCGCTGGTTGTTATGTGACAGAAGGAAAAATTACCCGTGATAGTGGGGTTCGCTTAATTAGAGATGGAATTGTTATTTTTGAAGGTGAAATTGATACATTAAAACGTTTCAAAGATGACGTTAAAGAGGTTGCTCGTAACTATGAATGTGGTATCACAATTAAGAATTACAATGATGTGAAAGAAGGAGACATCATTGAAGCTTATGTGATGGAGGAAATTGAGCGGAAATGATAGGATTTATTGATTGTGAATGCATAATATATGACACACAATCATTAAAAGAAAAAAGAGCAGTTTTACAACGAATTCTTACAAGAATCAAGCAAAAGTACAATGTTTCAATTTCTGAAATAGATTTTCAAGACACTTGGCAACGAACGAAATTCGGTATTGTTGCGATCAGTTCATCTAAAGTTCAGACTGAGCGAGAGCTGCAAAATGTTTTAGGATTTATAGATTCTTTTCCTGAAATTGAGCGAACTGTTACTATGTTTGAATGGTTGTAAATGAAGAGGTGAATGGCATGAGCTTAAGGGCAAACCGTGTCGCTGAACAAATGAAAAAGGAATTAGGCGATATAATTGGACGGAAAATTAAAGACCCACGTATTGGTTTTGTTACAGTTACAGATGTAAGTGTATCTGGAGACTTACAAATTGCAAAGGTATATATATCTGTCCTTGGTGATGAGGAACAAAGAGAAAACACATTAAAAGGATTAGCTAAGGCTAAAGGCTTTATCCGTTCAGAAATTGGGCAAAGAATTCGTCTAAGAAAAACGCCTGAAATTCAATTTGAATTTGATGAATCAATTGACTACGGTAATAGAATTGAAACACTAATTCATGAGTTAAACTCCCAACATAATCAGGGCGAATAACTCCTTTCTACTAAGGGATAGACAATGGCGTCTATCCCTTTGTTAATGGTTAAGTACGTTAAATGGCTGAACAATTATGTTGCATGATGATAAAAATACCTATGCATGTTTGTTTGGTATGAATAAAGGAGGTAATCAAATTTGGAAGGTGTTTTATTATTAAATAAACCAGTTGGTATGACATCTCATGATTGTGTCGCAAAAATGAGAAAGCTTGCTAAGACGAAGAAAGTAGGTCATACTGGGACACTCGATCCGGATGTGACGGGAGTTTTACCAATTTGTCTTGGACGGGCAACAAAAATTGTGGAATATTTAACCGCTTCTTCTAAAACGTATGAGGCTGAAGTAACAATTGGCATTTCAACGACAACAGAGGACGCTTCTGGTGAGATCGTTGAACAAAGAAATGTTACATCTCCATTATTTAAGTTACAAGTTGAACAGGTTCTCAATTCTATGCTTGGACAAATTGAACAAGTGCCTCCGATGTATTCCGCTGTAAAGGTGAAGGGGAGAAAACTTTATGAGTATGCTAGAGCAGGGATTGAGGTAGAGCGTCCGGTTCGTCAAATTACAATAACCGATATATGCTTGTTAGGCGATGTTACGAACACTGACTCCCTGTCAAAGTTCAAATTTCGTGTCACTTGTTCAAAGGGAACATATGTTAGAACATTAGCAGTTATGATTGGAGAACGTCTTGGTTATCCTGCACATATGTCAAAGCTAGTGAGAACAAAATCAGGACAATTTGATCTAGCTGATTGTTTATCTTTTGAACAAATTGAGATGAAAGTTGAAAATGGTACTCTTCAAGAGTCATTATTATCAATCGGAGAAGCGTTAAAAGATTTGCCGAAATTTATTATCCATGATACGCTATCAAAGAAAGTGAAGAATGGTGCCGTGCTTGAGCTTCCATCACAATTTCATGACTTTGAGCCAGGTGCTCCGATCGTTTTGTATGATGATGAAGATAGATGCCTCGCAATTTATGCAAAGCATCCGACGAAGCATCATCTTATGAAGCCAATAAAGATATTAATGATTGAAAATTAAGCTGTTTTAAGTAGAAAAGGTGAAGTTGACTGTGAAAATAATAAAATTGTCTCATCCACATCATAAAGTCAATCAAGATTTTGATGAAATGACCTTGGCTTTAGGTTATTTTGATGGGGTACATAAAGGACATCAAAAGGTCATCATAAAGGCAAAAGAAATAGCTGAGGAAACTGGAATGAAGAGTGCAGTTATGACATTTCATCCACATCCACTTGTCGTACTGCGTAAACTAAAGGAAATCGATTATCTTACACCTCTTGAGGAAAAAATCAAATTAATCGAGCAGTTAGATGTCGATCTCTTATTTATAGTTGAATTTACAGAGGAATTCGCTGCATTATCTCCTCAGCAATTTGTTGACGAGTATATTATCAATTTCCATGTAAAGCATGTAGTTGCTGGGTTTGATTTTACATATGGACATTTAGGTAAAGGAACGATGAACACCTTGCCTGAACATTCTAGGGAGCAATTTTCTTGTACGACTGTTGAAAAGCAAACTGATCATGATCGAAAAATTAGCTCATCATTAATCCGTGAAACGATTAAAAATGGTGATATTAGTTATGCGAATAAATTACTAGGAAGACCACATTCCGTTTCAGGAACAGTTGTGCATGGTGATAAACGAGGTAGAACGATTGGTTTTCCGACCGCGAATGTCGATGTTCCAGATATGTATTTGATACCTCCTACAGGTGTCTATGCGGTATCCCTCACAGTGAAGGAAAAAGAATACAAAGGTGTTTGTAATATCGGATTTAAACCAACTTTTAATAAAGAGAAGGAACTTAAACCAAGCATTGAGGTTCATATTTTTGACTTTAATCAAGATATATATGGAGAAAAGGTTTCTGTTTCGTGGTACAAACGTATAAGAAGTGAACAAAAGTTCCATAATGTAGATGAACTTGTTGCTCAAATTTCTAAAGATAAAAACGATGCATTACAATTCTTTGTAGAAAAAATGTATTAGTTCTTGCAAAATGAATAAAAAAATAGTATTCTAATTGATGTAACTTAAAACCATTGCTTGGCAAATCGATTCACCACCGATTGCTCGGTAATTGGGGTTTTTGAAAATTAAGGAGGTGAAAAGGATGGCTATCACACAAGAACGTAAAAACGAACTTATCGCAACTTACAAAACACATGAATCTGATACTGGTTCACCAGAGGTTCAAATTGCTATCCTTACTGAGGACATCAATAACTTAAACGAACACTTACGCGTTCACAAAAAAGACCACCACTCACGTCGCGGTCTATTAAAAATGGTAGGTAAGCGTCGTAACTTACTAACTTACTTACGTAATAAAGATGTAACTCGTTATCGTGAATTAATCAACAAGCTTGGTTTACGTCGATAATACCTAAAAAAGCGGGATTTTTCCCGCTTTTTTAGTGTATATAAATATGACTGAAAAGGTAAGTCTGATATAATACACACCATAACAACTAATATCATCATCCAATTTTAAATAAACTACCTTTAAGTAATTAAAGTAGGTATGCATGCGATTATGCTAAAACAATCGTGATACGATGAAATTATTTTGTTTATACTAATACATATACGCCTGAATATAAGAGAGGAGTTTTACATAAATGGGACAAGATAAGCAAACCTTTTCCATAGAGTGGGCTGGTAGAAACCTAACGGTAGAAATTGGCCAATTAGCTAAACAAGCAAATGGTGCTGTTCTCGTACGATATGGTGATACAGCGGTATTAAGTACAGCGACAGCGTCAAAGGAACCTAAGCCACTTGACTTTTTCCCTTTAACTGTTAATTATGAGGAACGTTTATATGCTGTTGGGAAAATTCCTGGTGGTTTTATTAAAAGAGAAGGTCGACCAAGTGAAAAAGCAATTTTGGCAAGTCGCTTAATAGATAGACCAATAAGACCATTATTTGCAGATGGTTTTCGAAATGAAGTACAAGTCATAAGCATTGTAATGAGTGTCGATCAAGACTGTTCATCTGAAATGGCTGCAATGTTTGGTTCATCATTAGCATTATGTGTTTCTGACATTCCATTCGAAGGTCCAATTGCAGGTGTTACGGTTGGACGGATTAATAATGAATTCATCATTAATCCTACTGTAGAACAAACTGAGAAAAGTGATATTCATTTAGTTGTTGCAGGTACTAAGGATGCTATTAACATGGTTGAGGCTGGTGCAAATGAAGTACCAGAAGAAATTATGCTTGAAGCAATCATGTTCGGTCACGAAGAAATTAAACGACTAATTGCATTCCAAGAAGAGGTTGCTGCAGCTGTTGGAAAAGAGAAAATAGAGGTTGAACTGTTCCAACTTGATGCTGACCTAGAAAAGGAAATCCGTGAACGAGCTGAAAAAGACTTATTAAAGGCTATTCAAGTTCAAGAGAAACATGCAAGAGAAGAAGCGATTACTGAAGTAAAAAATGCGGTATTAGCTCATTATGAAGAAATAGAAGCTGACGATGAAACATTGAAGCAAGTAAATCAAATCTTAAGCAAAATCGTTAAGGCTGAAGTTCGTCGCTTAATTACGGAAGAAAAGATTCGACCAGACGGCCGAAAAGTGGATGAAATTAGACCGCTATCGTCTGAGGTTAATCTATTATCTAGAACACATGGTTCAGGATTATTTACAAGAGGACAAACCCAAGCACTTAGTATTTGTACACTCGGAGCACTTGGCGATGTTCAAATCCTTGACGGACTTGGTATAGAAGAATCAAAACGGTTTATGCACCACTATAATTTCCCACAATTTAGTGTTGGGGAAACAGGGCCAATGAGAGGTCCAGGACGTCGTGAAATTGGTCATGGTGCCTTAGGTGAAAGAGCATTAGAGCCTGTTATTCCTTCTGAAAAGGATTTCCCATATACAATCCGTTTAGTGTCTGAAGTATTAGAATCAAATGGATCAACTTCACAAGCAAGTATTTGTGCAAGCACATTGGCGATGATGGATGCAGGTGTACCTATTAAAGCGCCTGTTGCTGGGATTGCAATGGGACTTGTAAAGTCTGGTGAGAATTACACAGTTTTAACAGACATACAAGGAATGGAAGACCATCTTGGTGATATGGACTTCAAAGTAGCGGGAACAGAAAATGGTGTAACTGCATTGCAAATGGACATTAAGATTGCTGGATTATCTCGTGAAATCCTAGAAGAAGCCTTACAGCAAGCGAAAAAGGGAAGAATGGAAATATTAAAAACAATGCTTGATACAATTTCCGCTCCTAAGCAGCAGCTTTCTCGATATGCTCCAAAGATTTTAACAATGACAATTAACCCTGACAAAATCAGAGATGTTATTGGACCAAGTGGAAAGCAAATCAATAAAATTATTGAAGAAACTGGCGTAAAAATTGATATTGAGCAAGATGGAACTGTATTTATTTCATCTGTAAATGAAGAAATGAACCAAAAGGCGAAGAAAATTATTGAGGATATTGTCCGTGAAGTCGTTGTTGGACAAATGTATCTTGGTAAGGTAAAACGAATTGAAAAGTTCGGTGCTTTTGTTGAGATATTTAATGGGAAAGATGGCTTAGTCCATATTTCAGAGCTAGCAGAGGAACGTGTTGGAAAAGTTGAAGATGTCGTTTCCATTGGTGATGAAATTCTCGTTAAAGTAACAGAAATCGATAAGCAAGGAAGAGTAAACCTTTCTAGAAAAGCTGTATTAAAAGAGCAAAAAGAAAAGGAAAAGCAAGAAGGGTAATATGGAGGCCGGGGAAACCGGGCTTCTTTTCCATTTTATCTTATTTTCCAGTTAGGAAAGTGAGATGGAATGTTCTTTACATATCATGAGGAAGGCAATTGTTTTCTAGTTCTACCTTGTCCCCTTTTTACATATTTTTAAATGAAAAGGGGGATACATAATGCAAAGGAAACTATTACAAATCGTTGGATTTATTGCCATCTTAACGGTTAGCTTAGGGTTTATCGGAAACCCCTATCTACCTGCTTTAAATATTGATATTCAACATATTAGTCAAACTGTTTCAAAGCAGCAGGACAGCTTGTATCAAGAAATTGTTGAAAAATCAGATGAATATAAGATACCTGCACAAGATGCGGAAATACATAAAGTTTGGAAAGCGACTCCAGGCTATAATGGGATCGAAATTGATATCGAGGAATCATATGAGCGGATGAAAAAGAAAGGTGTTTTTGATGAAAAACTTCTTATTTACCGTCAAGTGAAACCAAAAAAACATCTTGAAGATTTGCCTGCAGAGCCTATATATCGAGGACATCCCGATAAACCAATGGTTTCCTTTTTAATAAATGTTGCATGGGGGAATGAATATATTCCAGAAATGCTTGATACATTAAATAAATATCATGTTAAAGCAACATTTTTCTTAGAAGGTCGCTGGGTGAAAGAAAATCCAGAAATAGCAAAAATGATCGTTGATGCTGGTCATGAAATTGGTAATCATTCTTATACTCATCCTGATATGAGCAAGTTGTCTGCGGGGAAAATCAGAGAGCAAATACAAAAAACAAATGAAGTCATTAAATCAATTACTGATGTAAGTCCAACATGGTTTGCACCACCAAGTGGCAGTTTTCGTGATGAAGTCGTAAAAATAGCTGCTGAATATCATATGAAAACGGTTATGTGGAGTGTTGATACGATCGATTGGCAAAAGCCTGCACCACATGTATTAGTCCAACGGGTAATGGATAAAGTTCATAATGGTGCGATAATCTTAATGCATCCAACTTCACCAACAGCACAAAGCCTTGAAACGTTAATTTTATCAATTAAGAAAAAAGGGTATTCCTTTGGATCGATAAGTATGCTAATGGATGAGGAAAGACTCTTCGATGGACAGATGATGAAAACAAAAAAAGATTCTGGCAACTAAGAAGGAGGAACACGCTTGATCAAAAAGTATACGTGTCAAAATGGAGTAAGAATTGTATTAGAAAACATCCCTACTGTTCGTTCCGTAGCTATTGGTGTATGGATTGGAACAGGTTCGAGAAATGAAAATAAACAGAATAATGGTGTGTCACATTTTTTAGAGCATATGTTTTTTAAAGGAACAAAAACAAGATCGGCAAGAGAAATCGCAGAATCGTTTGATAGCATTGGTGGGCAGGTGAATGCTTTTACTTCAAAGGAGTACACTTGTTATTATGCAAAAGTATTAGATGATCATGCAGGATTTGCCTTAGACGTACTTGCAGATATGTTTTTCAATTCGACCTTTGATGAGGAAGAATTAAAGAAGGAAAAAAATGTTGTATATGAAGAAATCAAAATGTATGAGGACACACCTGATGATATAGTCCATGATTTGTTAAGTCGTGCAACATATGGAGATCATCCATTAGGCTACCCAATTCTTGGAACAGAGGAAACACTTGCAACATTTAATGGCGATACGTTAAGGGAGTATATGAATAATTATTATACTCCTGATAATGTCGTAATTTCGATCGCAGGTAATGTTTCAGAAGAGTTTATTAAACAAGTAGAAAAACACTTCGGTTCTTATGAAACTGGAGCAAAGAAACGAGAATTTGAAAAGCCAAGCTTTATGGTTGAAAAAATTGCTCGGAAAAAAGAAACTGAACAAGCTCATCTCTGTATTGGATTTAACGGTTTAGAAGCTGGTCATGATGACATCTATAGCTTAATTGTCCTTAATAATATTTTAGGTGGAAGTATGAGCTCTCGCTTGTTTCAGGATGTAAGGGAACAAAAAGGACTAGCCTATTCAGTATTTTCCTATCATTCATCTTATCAAGATAATGGCATTTTAACGATTTATGGCGGTACGGGCAAAAAACAATTAAATTTGTTATTTGAAACGATTCAGGAAACACTATCCACATTAAAAAATGACGGAATAACTGCCAAGGAATTAGCCAATAGCAAGGAACAGATGAAAGGCAGTTTAATGCTTAGTCTTGAAAGCACGAATAGTAGAATGAGCAGAAATGGTAAAAATGAATTGATGCTAGGTCGCCACCGCTCACTAGATTCCATTATTGAATTGGTAAACGAGGTGACAGAGGATAGTGTAAATTCACTTGCAAATCAAGTGTTTACAGATCAATATGCTGTATCATTAATAAGCCCTGATGGAGTTTTACCAGATAAGCTTAGCTGAAAAAAACATAAGGAACTTTAGAAAAATGTCTACAATACAAAATTTGTAGGCATTTTTTTTTATCATCAAACGATACAATATACTAAGGGGGAATGGACATGAGATTAAGTGAACTAAGTGGCAAAGAAATCGTCGATGTAAAAAGAGCCGAAAGACTTGGTGTATTAGGCCAAACAGATTTAGAAATAAACGAACAAGGGCAGATTACTTCATTAATTATTCCATCTTTGAAATGGTTTGGCCTTAGGAAACAAGGTCAAGAAATTAGAGTTCCTTGGCAGCATATAAAAAAAATTGGCACGGATATGATCATTTTAGAGATTCCTGATGAAACGATGGAAAAAATAGAATGATATATGATTTTTAGAGGCTGGCACTATGCCAGCTTTTTTATTTTGCCAACCTTTATTTCTTCGTTCATTTTTCCTCTAATTAATCACCCAAATCTTATTTTCTACATAGTATGTTGAAGTAAGTTATCCAACAAAACGTTGAAATGAAAACAGATAACATGCGAAAAAAGAAGGTGAACGTTCAACATGTTAACAGGATTAAACGTAGCTGTTTTCGGAGGAGATGCAAGACAGCTTGAAGTTATCCGTAAATTAACTGAACTTGATGCAAAACTTTACCTTATTGGGTTTGATCAACTAGACCATGGCTTTACAGGAGCAAATAAAGTAAAGATAGATGAAGTTCAATTCCAAGAATTAGATGCGATTATTTTACCTATCCCCGGTACTGACCTTAATGGGATGATTTATACAGTTTTTTCAAATGAAGAGATTAAATTAACCGAAGACTTACTAAAAAATACACCTTCACATTGTGTCGTGTATTCTGGAATTTCAAATTCTTATTTAGATAATATGGTTCAATCATCAAACCGTAAATTAGTTCAGCTTTTTGAAAGAGATGACGTAGCCATTTATAATTCGATCCCTACAGTTGAGGGTACGATTATGATGGTCATCCAACATACTGATATAACGATTCATGGTTCAACAATTGCCGTTTTAGGTTTAGGTAGAGTTGGAATGAGTGTTGCAAGAGCGTTATCTGCTTTAGGTGCAAAGGTAAAAGTAGGTGCTAGAGATTTGGCACATTTAGCAAGGATTACTGAGATGGGGTTAACTCCATTTTCATTAGAAAATATTCAAGATGAAGTAAAGGATATCGATGTTTGCATCAATACTATTCCCCACATGATCATTACTGAAAAGGTTCTATCAAATATGCCTGCACATACGTTAATCGTTGATTTAGCTTCAAAACCAGGGGGAACGGATTTTCGATTTGCTGAAAAGCGAGGAATAAAAGCGTTGCTTGCACCAAGTCTACCAGGAATTGTTGCGCCTAAAACGGCTGGGCAAATCATTGCTAATGTTCTTACTCAGCTTTTAAGTGAATTATTAATAGAAGGAAAGGGGTCTTCTTCATGAAATTAGCTGGTAAAAGAATTGGCTTTGGGATTACTGGCTCACATTGTACTTACGAGGAGATTTATCCGCAAATTAAGGTGTTATTAGATGAGGGAGCAGATGTTATACCTGTTGTCACATTTACTGTAAAGAATACGAGTACACGTTTTGGTACAGCAGGGGAATGGGTAGAAAAAATAGAGAAGCTCACTGGTAATCAAGTAATTGATTCTATCGTTGCTGCAGAACCACTTGGACCTAAGCTTCCATTAGATTGTATGGTCATTGCTCCGCTAACTGGAAATTCAATGAGTAAATTAGCAAATGCATTAACTGACTCTCCGGTACTTATGGCTGCTAAAGCAACGTTAAGAACTCATCGTCCAGTTGTCATAGGTATTTCTACTAATGATGCTTTAGGTTTAAATGGAGTCAATCTTATGCGTTTAATGGCTACTAAAGATATTTACTTTATTCCATTTGGTCAGGATGCACCAGATAAAAAGCCAAATTCAATGGTTGCGAGAATGGAATCATTATTAGATACTGTTCTTGCTGCCCTAGAAGGAAGACAATTTCAACCTGTAGT
>NZ_CADEPK010000014.1 GCF_902829255.1 Metabacillus niabensis
CTCTTAAACCATACATAGAGAGATTAACTCATCTCATGAGTGGTAAATTAAGTAGGTAGGTATGAATTCAAAAAAATGTGTCATGAAACATATTTTAGGGTAACCTAATGCTGTACTTAAAGGAATTCTCTTACTAACTAAAAAAGTTAAGGTCATAAGAGGATAGTAGTATCATTTACAAAAACTACTTCTAATTATGCTCCGAAACAAACACTCTTAAATAAGGAAAGGAAGAGGTTATAAGATGGCTGCAAAAACTAAAAATGCTGTTGTTGACAGTAAAAAGCAGTTTGAAGCGATTTCTAAGCAGTTCGAAACGTTACAAATTTTAAATGAAGAGGGTAAAGTTGTAAACGAAGCAGCTATGCCTGATCTTACTGATGAACAATTAAAAGAATTAATGCGCCGTATGGTTTACACACGCATTTTAGACCAACGTTCAATTTCTTTAAACCGTCAAGGTCGTCTAGGTTTCTATGCACCAACTGCTGGTCAAGAAGCTTCTCAACTAGCATCACAATTTGCATTAGAAAAAGAAGACTGGATTTTACCTGGATATCGTGATGTTCCACAAATCATTTGGCATGGTCTTCCATTATATCAAGCATTCTTATTCTCAAGAGGACATTTCCACGGCAACCAAATGCCTGAAGGTGTAAATTGTCTTTCACCACAAATCATTATTGGTGCTCAATATATTCAAACAGCTGGTGTAGCTCTTGGATTGAAGAAAAAAGGCAAACAAGCTGTTGCAATCACTTATACTGGTGATGGTGGAGCATCTCAAGGTGACTTCTATGAAGGAATTAACTTTGCTGGTGCATTTAAAGCTCCTGCAATTTTCGTTGTACAAAATAACCGTTATGCAATTTCAACACCTGTAGAAAAACAATCTGCAGCACAAACAATTGCACAAAAAGCTGTTGCAGCTGGTATTGTTGGTGTTCAAGTTGATGGTATGGATCCGTTAGCTGTATATGCAGCTGTACGCGATGCTCGTGAACGTGCAATTAACGGAGAAGGTCCTACATTAATTGAAACACTTACTTTCCGTTACGGACCACATACAATGGCTGGTGATGATCCAACTCGTTACCGTACAAAAGAAACTGAAAATGAATGGGCAGCGAAAGACCCATTAGTACGTTTCCGTAAGTACCTTGAAGCTAAAGGTATTTGGAATGAAGAAGAAGAAAATAAAACAATTGAACAAGCTAAAGAAGATATTAAAGAAGCGATTCAAAAAGCTGATAAATATCCAAAACAAAAGGTTACTGACTTAATGGAAATTATGTACGAAGAAATGCCAGCTAACCTAAAAGAACAATATGAAATTTACAAAGAAAAGGAGTCGAAATAAGCCATGGCACAAATGACAATGATTCAGGCCATTACAGATGCTCTTCGCACAGAGCTAAAAAACGATGAAAACGTCCTCGTTTATGGAGAAGACGTTGGCTTAAATGGTGGCGTATTCCGTGCAACGGAAGGACTTCAAAAAGAATTTGGTGAAGATCGTGTATTCGATACTCCACTTGCTGAATCTGGTATTGGTGGTCTTACAGTTGGACTTGGTATTACTGGATTCCGTCCAGTAATGGAAATTCAATTCTTCGGATTTGTTTACGAAGTAATGGATTCATTAAGCGGACAATTAGCTCGTATGCGCTACCGTTCAGGTGGTCGTTGGAATGCACCAGTTACAATTCGTTCACCATTCGGTGGATTCGTACATACACCTGAATTGCATGCAGATAGCTTAGAAGGATTAGTTGCTCAACAACCTGGTTTGAAAGTTGTTATTCCTTCAACTCCATATGATGCAAAAGGATTGTTAATTTCTGCTATTCGCGACAATGACCCTGTTGTATTTTTAGAGCATATGAAATTATACCGCTCATTCCGTGAAGAAGTACCGGAAGAGGAATATACAATTGAAATTGGTAAGGCAGATGTTAAACGTGAAGGAACTGATTTATCAATCATTACTTATGGAGCAATGGTTCATGAGTCATTAAAAGCTGCTGAAGAATTAGAAAAAGAAGGAATTTCTGTAGAAGTTGTTGACCTTCGTACAATTAGTCCTTTAGATATTGATACAATTATTGCATCTGTTGAAAAGACTGGTCGCGCTATGGTTGTACAAGAAGCTCAAAAACAAGCTGGTATCGGTGCAAGCGTAGTTGCAGAAATTACTGAACGTGCAATTTTAAGCTTAGAAGCACCAGTTCTTCGCGTTGCAGCTCCTGATACTGTTTATGCATTTACAGAAGCAGAAAACGTTTGGTTACCAACATATAAAGATGTTATTGAAACAGCTAAGAAAGTTATGAACTTCTAATTTTAGAGTTATTAATCACTTTGCTTAATACAAATTTACTTTTAGTAAAAGCATAAAAAATAGCACTGCATGAATGAGAGATTTATCGACACTCATTTCATTCATGCATGTGTCTAAACGAATAATGTATTAAGCAATCATCTCACTTTATTACAACAAGGAGGTCGAATGATTTGGCATTCGAATTTAAACTGCCTGACATCGGAGAAGGTATTCATGAAGGTGAAATCGTTAAATGGTTTGTTAAACCAGGTGACAAAGTTGAAGAAGATGATGTACTAGCAGAAGTACAAAACGATAAAGCGGTTGTTGAAATCCCTTCACCTGTAAAAGGAACTGTAACAGAAGTAAATGTTGAAGAAGGTACAGTTGCTACAGTTGGTCAAACAATTATCACTTTTGATGCACCAGGATATGAAGATTTGAAATTTAAAGGTGACCATGGTGATGACGAGCCGAAAGAGGAAGTGAAGCAAGAAGCTGCTGCACCAGCTCCTGAGGCACAAGGTGCAACTGCTGAAGCTGAAGTTGATCCAAGCAAACGCGTTATTGCAATGCCTTCAGTTCGTAAATATGCTCGTGAAAAAGATGTTGATATTCGTCTTGTTTCAGGAACTGGTAAAAATGGACGTGTAATGAAAGCTGATATTGATGCATTCTTACAAGGTGGTACAGCACCAGCTGCTGCAACTGAAGCACCAGCTGCAAAAGAAGAAAAACAAGCTGCACCTGCTGCAATTGCTATTCCTGAAGGTGATTTACCAGAAACTCGTGAAAAAATGAGCCCAATCCGTCGTGCAATTGCAAAAGCGATGGTTAACTCTAAGCATACTGCTCCACACGTAACATTAATGGATGAAGTAGATGTTACAAAGCTTGTTGCACATCGTAAGCAATTCAAAGCTGTGGCTGCTGAGCAAGGTATTAAGTTAACTTATTTACCATATGTTGTTAAAGCTCTTACTTCAGCACTTAAAAAGTATCCTGTATTAAATACATCATTAGATGATTCTACAGATGAAGTTGTTCAAAAACATTACTACAACATTGGTATTGCTGCAGATACTGAAAAAGGTCTTCTTGTACCAGTTGTTAAAAATGCTGAGCGTAAATCTGTATTTGAAATTTCAGATGAAATTAACGGATTAGCGACAAAAGCACGTGATGGTAAGCTAGCTCCAAACGAAATGAAAGGTGCTTCTTGCACAATCTCTAATATTGGTTCAGCTGGTGGTCAATGGTTTACTCCAGTTATTAATCATCCTGAGGTTGCAATTTTAGGTATTGGTCGTATTGCTGAAAAACCAGTTGTTCGTGACGGAGAAATTGTCGTAGCTCCTGTTTTAGCTTTATCATTAAGCTTCGACCACAGAATGATCGATGGAGCAACAGCACAAAATGCTCTTAACCACATCAAGCGTTTACTAAATGATCCACAACTAATTTTAATGGAGGCGTAATCGATGGTAGTAGGTGATTTCCCAATTGAAACAGATACTCTTGTCATTGGAGCAGGTCCTGGCGGATATGTAGCTGCAATTCGTGCTGCACAATTAGGACAAAAAGTAACAGTTGTAGAAAAGGCTACTTTAGGTGGTGTATGTCTAAATGTTGGATGTATTCCTTCTAAAGCGTTAATTTCTGCTGGACACCGTTATGAGCATGCTAAACATTCAGAGCAATTTGGAATTAAAGCTGAGAACGTAACAGTTGACTTTTCTAAAGTGCAAGAATTCAAGCAAGGTGTTGTGAAGAAGCTTACAGGTGGAGTTGCTGGTTTACTTAAAGGTAATAAAGTAGATGTTGTATACGGAGAAGCATATTTCGTTGACAGTGAAACTGTAAAAGTTATGGACGAAAAAAGTTCTCAAACATATAAATTTAAAAATGTAATTATTGCAACAGGTTCACGTCCAGTTGAAATCCCAACATTTAAATTCTCTAAACGTGTTATCGATTCAACAGGTGCGTTAAATTTACCGGAAATTCCGAAAAAGCTTGTTGTTATCGGTGGTGGAGTAATTGGTATCGAGCTAGGTTCTGCATATGCTAACTTCGGTACTGAAGTTACATTTATTGAAGCTGCTGACGATATTTTAGTTGGCTTTGAAAAGCAAATGACTTCAATTGTTACTCGTAACCTTAAGAAAAAAGGCGCTGAAATTTTCACAAAAGCATCTGCTAAAAGTGTTGAAGAGTCTGAAACTGGCGTTAAAGTAACATTTGAAATCAATGGTGAAGAAAAAGTAGTTGAGGCTGATTACCTTTTAGTTTCTGTTGGTCGTCGTCCAAACACTGATGAGCTTGGTTTAGAACAAGTGGGTGTTGAAATGACTGAGAGAGGTATCATTAAAATTGACAAGCAATGTCGTACAAATGTACCTAACATTTATGCAATTGGTGATATCGTTGAAGGTCCTCAATTAGCTCATAAAGCTTCTTACGAAGGTAAAATCGCTGCAGAAGCAATTGCTGGAGAAAAAGCAGAAATTGATTATTTAGGAATTCCTGCGGTTGTATTCTCTGAGCCTGAATTGGCTACTGTTGGTTATACTGAAGCAAGTGCAAAAGCAGAAGGCATTGAAGTAGTTGCTGCGAAGTTCCCATTTGCTGCAAATGGTCGTGCGCTATCTTTAAATGACACTGATGGTTTCTTGAAACTTGTTACTCGTAAAGAGGATGGATTAGTGATCGGTGCACAAATTGCTGGTCCAAGTGCATCTGATATGATTTCAGAGTTAAGCTTAGCAATCGAAGCTGGAATGACTGCTGAGGATATTGCGATGACGATTCATGCTCACCCAACATTAGGTGAGATTACAATGGAAGCTGCTGAAGTTGCTATCGGTAGTCCTATCCATATTGTAAAATAATTTATAAAATAAAACTATTCCTTGTTATTCAAGGGATAGTTTTTTTAGCTCTATATAAAAAGGAGATTGCAGTTTGAACTGTAATCTCCTTTTTTAAATAGGTTTGATAGGTTTGTTGATTTCCACTTGAGGCTTTCGTGTTTCGCTGGGGTAGTGCGAGAGCAAGAGTCTATGGGCTCCGGTCTCCCTTTGCTATACGCACGCCTCTCTAAGGCCGGAGTCATATAACATCATCAACTACAATCAGCAAACTCTTTAAGCTAGTCTTTAAATCAGAAATATAAAAGTATTTGGCTTCCGTAGTACTCAACTAAAGTTTTTAAAAGATACTGCATCAAAGCTGCCTTGAAGTTAATTCCAATTCTAATAATGATAATGTTTATATGCTAGTTCTCCACAAATGAACTACTAGCTTTTTATTAACATTACATGATATAAGAGAATCTAGCATATATGTATTATATTTAGAACACTTAAACATTTTGTTAGACTCCGTTTAAGCTTTTGCTTCTAGCTTCCATTTTTTGATAATGCCTGAACAATTGGATTTATAATTTCTTCCTCTGTTTCAACATATCCTTCTATTTTTGCGACCACTTCCTCGTTTTCATTGATAACAATAAGGGAAGGATAGACGTCAATATTATATTTCCATTCAAGGCTTTTTTTAGAGGCGAATTCTATATTATATCGTTCTGGAAAATCTTTTTTAATCTTTAGTAAAGCATTATAATATACTTCTTCTTTTTTCACGTCTTTATTATCAGAAAAAAATAATAATTGAATATCTTCATTTGAGTTATCTTCAGGAATTGTATTAGGAAAAAGTTGATTTTCACATGAAGAAAGTAGTATGACTGGTATAATGAAGGCAATGAGTATTGAGCGTTTCATCCTTGCCCACCTCTTTTATTTATTCTCACATTAGGTCTTATTCAGTGTAAAATTCCAAGTCTAAATAGCTAAAAACGATTCTTCTCTGTTAAATTAAACCTATTTTATCATAAATATTGGATTTTCCTCCTATTGTCACCTAATTGTTACATAATTGAAAAATTACCCGGTAGGCTATTATTGAATTGATACTAGACTGAAACAATGGATGTTTTTAGAAGAAAATGAATAGACTTTTATAAGTGATAGGAAGGGGAGAAGGTGATGTGAAATTATGTTCCAGTATTTATTGTTATCATCTTATTCTATGGAGTAGTTATTCTTTTGTGTCGTGGTTATCAAAAAAGGATAGTCTTATCTCGAAAACAATCCTCTTAACAATTTTTTTCTATTTAGCTTATTTAATTGCATTTACACTAATAAAGTCTAAAAGAGATGCAATTGTTATAACGTTGGTGAGTTTATCAATATTTATGCTTTGTTTACAAATTATCCTCCACTTATTTATTAAATAGTTAGAAAGAGAATTTCTATAAAGTTTATATTTTCTCACCAATTTTTATCTTGTCCTCAAATTAATGAGAAAAACTCTTTAAATATGTTATATAAATATGTTCTTAGTAAGTTTCGAAGGTCATATTATTAGGTATAACACTTCGTTAAACGCTTTCATTTATATTGAAAGTGAATATATGATTGAAAGGGGTATGGGCATGTGTACAATTGTATGTCAAAACTGTAACTCTACAATCGGCCATCTTGATGGGGAGAAAGTCACAACGTTATATGGAAAATGTGATCATCACGAATGTAGGAATGAAAGTCGGAAATCAGTGAATTAATAGTTAAATGCTGTACCTCAAATAAAAAATGTGAGGAAAATTTCCTCACATTTTTTGCTTTACAATACACTGATTGAAAGCTTGTTTATTTAATTGCCCGATGTTCTTTTATTACCCTGATTGTTTTTAAAGAAGGATCTTCTGGACCTTGAACTGGTAATCCAACCTCAAGGTTTTTCTTAATATATGTTAGATTATCTTCTGAAATAATCTCACCTGGAATAAAAATCGGTATTCCTGGTGGATAAACCATAATAAACTCGGCTATGATTCTACCCGCAGAATCATTAAAATCAACAACCTCTGTTTCAGAATAAAAAGCATCACGAGGCGTTAAAGCTAAAACAGGGATATCTGGTAATAAAATGTGAGATTTTTCATTTGATATATTGTTGTTTTTATGAACAGTAGTCGAAAGCTCCTTAAGTGCATGGACTAATGTATCAACATCTTCTTTTGTATCACCTGGTGTTATGATACAAAGAATATTATAGAGATCTGATAATTCAACTTCAATTTGATAATTGTTCCGTAACCAATTCTCTACATCGTAACCGGAAATCCCTAATTTATAAACTGGTATGATTAATTTTGTAGGGTCATAATCAAAGGTTGCTTTTGTACCTAATATTTCTTTTCCAACACAATATATGTCATCAATTTCATTAATTTTCTCTCGAGTGTAATTAGCTAATTGAATCGTTCTCTCAATTAATTCATGACCTTTCGTTGCTAACTGTTTTCTTGCAACATCGAGTGATGCTAATAATAGATAAGATGTAGATGTTGTTGTTAACATGCTCAAAATAGATTGTACTCGTTGTGGGGAAACTAATCCCTTTTTTACATTTAATACGGAGCTCTGAGTCATTGAGCCACCTAACTTATGAACACTAGTTGCCGCAATATCTGCTCCCGCCTGCATTGCACTCATCGGTAAATCTTCATGGAAATGAATATGTACTCCATGTGCTTCATCAACTAAAACAGGAACATTATATGAATGGGCAATCTCAACAATTTTTTTTAAATCTGCAGAGATTCCAAAATAAGTTGGATTAATTACTAGAACCCCTTTTGCGTCAGGATTTTGTTCTAATGCTTTTGCTACAGCATCTATCGTAATTCCATGTGAAATTCCTAATTCTTTATCGATTTCTGGATGGATAAATATAGGGATTGCACCTGAAAAGACGATAGCACTCATAATGGATTTATGAACATTTCTAGGAACAATGATTTTATCACCAGGTCCACATACGGCCATAACCATCGTCATAATTGCTCCGCTGGTCCCTTGTACTGAAAAGTATGTATAGTCAGCACCAAACGCCTCAGCTGCAAGCTCCTGAGCCTTTTTAATGATCCCTTTTGGAGCATGTAAGTCATCCAAAGGTCCGATGTTGATTAAATCAATTGATAATGCATTTTCACCGATAAATTGTCGAAACTCTGGTTCAATGCCAGCTCCCTTTTTATGGCCTGGTATATGGAATTGAATAGGATTTTTTTTTGCATGTTCAACAAGACCAGTGAACAATGGTGTTTCATTCTGTGACAAAGTTTTTCCACCTTCTTTTTAGTAATCATTTCATCTATTTTTTAGGACAAACTAACGGCATCTTATGAATTTTAGGTTCAAAAAATACATTTATTATGATTGCCTAAATATCTAAATGGCTGCCTGACCTGTTATAGCATAATTCACAATTTGTTTTATAAAAAACAAAAGAATTATACCGTTATCAATAAGGACAGTCAATAAAAATAAATTGATAGTACTATTGTTTTACAAACTGACAACTCCCATTCATCGTAAAAAACGCTTAAATTTGTATTCTCTTTACTTGCTTTGATAAAATAATGAAAGTGAAATGCTAAGGATGGAGTGAGTATAGATGGATTATCAATATCCAATTTCTTTCGAATGGAGTACAGAGGAAACAGTTGATGTTATCCAATTTTTTCAATGTATCGAACAAGCATATGAAAAAGGAATTGAAAGAAAAAGTTTAATGGAAGCATATCGTAGATTTAAGGAGATTGTTCCAAGTAAAGCAGAAGAAAAAACGATTGGAAATGAGTTTGAGCAAGTAAGTGGTTACTCAATTTATCGAGTCATAAAGAAAATGAAGGATGACGTCAATGATAGCGAGACTATTAAAATGTAATAGGATATGAGAGAAGTTTTTTAGCCTACTCCTTTTAAGTTTCAAGTCACTCATGAACACTTTTTTTTCTATACATGAGTGACTTATTTTATACCTTAGGTTTATAGTAATAATTAATGATATGACATCTTATATAGTGGAATTAGAGTATGAAACGTTTCTCTAATATAAGCAAGTAATTTTTCTCCATCACGTAGCAGTTCATCATTAGCTGGAATGTGACGTCCTATTAAAAATTCTGCTTTTTTTACATCTCTAAAACGCTCTAAAGCACCCTTTAAATCGATTTCTGTAATTGGCTTAGCATCTTTTTTAGTATGGTCAAGTGACACATAGTAATCATCTGGAACAAGTTTAGAAATTGTATTTAAGTTTTCTAAAAAGTTTCCAGCCATTTCCTCTTTATTTGGTAATTCGTAGATATAAGCTAACCAGACGAAAAGATGATCATCGAATAAGCCAACTTGAAAATGTGGATGTTGTTTATAGCCTCGTTTATTATCTGCAATTGCCAGCCAAGTATCTTTTGGCGGGTTTATCGTTCTTCGGGCATGCTTCGCAATATGAAGAAACATTTCTTTTTGTAATGAAGCTGATAAGTCATCTGTTAAAATTTGACCAATTTCTTTAAACTTTGGTTGAATTCTTTCCCTTATTGCTTCCATTCGGTCTTCTAACCCATCTATTGTAAAGGTTTCAAAATCTTTTTCAGTAAAGCCGGTAAAATTCACGTAATGATTCCTCCTGTTTGTTTTCTCTATTCTACTATTATATATCGACAAGCTTCTTTTCGATAGTAATATGTACTTTTAACAAATATGATTCATTTTGACATAGGCTGTTAGGTGGATACACAATTTCATACTCATAGTTCCAACTGATTTTCCTTTTACATACTATATAAAAAAACAATAGTATCCTAATTAATGAATTCTTGAGACAACTGAATGGTGACAAAAAAATTAAAGTTGGATAGAAAGGGGCGGTAAACAAATGAAACAAATTGTGAAAACGAGTGGTCAAAAAACCAACAACAATCGTATTGGGGTGTTAAGACTCGAACTTGATTATGAATTAGCCACCCTTTATGAAGCTATGCAGAATAAAGATGTAAAGAAAAAAATAGAATGTAAGCAAAAATTGGAAAAACTTCGAAAAGAGTGGATGAAGCTCCAAGCTTAGCTGTTGGAGCTGAAATGAAGCTACAAACGAACCTAATCAGGGTTCGTTTTTATCTGCGTTTAGCAAATGGTCTTGCTTGCTTTCCGTCCTTTCTTTTAATACAGTATTCTTATAAATGAAAAAGTGATATATAAAAAGAAAAGAGGTTGTTGCATGACAAATTGGAAGGATATAGATCAAAAAGCAAAGCAATGGATAATAGAGGCTGGAGAAAAAATTCGGCATTCATTTGATTCATCTCTTTCCATTCAATACAAATCAAACCCAAATGATTTAGTAACGAACATGGATAAAGAAATTGAGCAATTTTTTATAAGTAGGATTCAAGAGACCTATCCAGAACATCGAATTTTAGGTGAAGAAGGTTATGGTGATGAAGTGTCATCAATGGATGGAGTTCTTTGGATTATTGATCCGATTGATGGAACGATGAATTTTGTTCATCAACAGCGCAACTTTGCCATATCAATTGGAATCTATGGTGACGGAGTGGGTTACATAGGTTTAATTTATGATGTCGTACATAATGAATTGTATCATGCGTTTAAAGGTGAAGGCGCTTTTATGAATGATATTCCTTTACCAAAACTTGATAAAGTAGAGATAGAAAAAGCAATTTTAGGAATCAATCCTGTATGGGTAACTGAAAATCCGCGAATCGATTATCAACTAATTGTACCAATTGTTAAAAAGGTAAGAGGCACTCGCTCATATGGCTCCGCTGCTCTTGAATGTGCTTACGTTGCTGCTGGTCGATTAGATGGTTACATGACTATGAGACTCGCACCTTGGGATTTTGCGGCAGGTTTAGTATTAATTGAAGAAGTCGGAGGAAGTATTTCAACGATGACTGGAGAGAAGCTTGATATTTTAACAAAAACCTCGTTCTTCGTAGGTGAAAAACATCTTCACAAGCATATTATTGAGGAATATTTAAACAAATGATGAATTCTCAATCTTTTTCTTGGAAAAAGCTTGAAATAGAAAAGGATGTACATTTTTTTTATGAGCTAGTAAAGGCAAGTCCCGAATGGAGCAAAGAAGAATGTGTTCCTGAACAACTAGAAACATATCTCTCAAATTATAGTATGTATAATGGAGTTTGGCAGGTTTGGGAGCTTGATGGAGACTTAGTTGGGATTTGCTATGTATTGGAGTGGTCACCTTCAAATGAAAAGCCTTGGCTTGGAACAATTCTTATTCATCCATCATTTAGAGGGCAAGGTTTTGCCAAAAAACTAATTGCGATGATTGGGGAGGAATTAAAAGCGAGGGGCCATAAAGCGCTATTTGCTGCGTGTCCTTCAAATCAAAGTTCTTGGTTGTTATTTCTTGGGAAATGTGGCTTTGAGCAATATAAATTTGAAATTGATGACCAGACTTCTCAACAATATATACTTACAGTGAAGCCTTTATGAAGATTGTTAATCCTTAAATAAGGAGGTCTCTCAAGGACTATTCAATTAAGGATTAACAATCTTATTTTCACTCTAATATTCCTTTTTCTCTCATTCTTTTTTTTTAGGATAAATCCAAATGCCATAACTGCATTTAATAATACGATTGAGAGAAGGACTCCGAGTAGACTCCGTTCACCAACTGCAATTCCAATCCCGATCATAGATAAAGCTGCAACACATGCTAAAACTAGAAAAATCCACTTGCCAATTTTCATAAAAACTTCACTCTCCTAAGTTGTGAAGAAAAAATTATCGTATCTTAATATATAGTTTACATAAAAACATATCACTTTTCTACATTGTTTGTGGTATAATACCAAGGTAATTTTTATTTATTTTTAAATCAATTAGAATACTGCGAAAAGACTTACCGTATTACTTGTCAAAAGTATGGAAAACCTTTAAGTAGATCCTATTTGAATATACATTTTGGGAGATGAAAGAGTGAAATTACGAAACGATATTCGCAACATAGCTATTATTGCCCACGTAGACCATGGGAAAACAACTTTGGTTGACCAGCTTTTACACCAATCTGGTACATT
Source organism: Metabacillus niabensis (assembly GCF_902829255.1). GTDB lineage: Bacteria > Bacillota > Bacilli > Bacillales > Bacillaceae > Metabacillus > Metabacillus niabensis. Next base: position 12,309 of record NZ_CADEPK010000014.1, read on the forward strand.
TCGTTCGAATGAACAAGTAGCAGAACGTGCAATGGATTCCAATGATTTGGAACGTGAACGCGGGATTACGATTTTAGCAAAAAATACAGCAATTAATTATAAAGATACTCGTATCAATATCATGGATACTCCAGGACATGCGGACTTCGGTGGCGAAGTTGAACGGATTATGAAAATGGTTGATGGGGTTCTATTAGTTGTTGATGCATATGAAGGTTGTATGCCACAAACACGCTTTGTGTTGAAAAAAGCACTAGAGCAAAATTTAACTCCAATTGTTGTTGTAAACAAAATTGACCGTGATTTTGCCCGCCCGTCAGAAGTAGTTGATGAAGTTCTTGATTTATTTATTGAATTAGATGCAAATGAAGATCAACTAGAATTTCCAGTTGTTTTTGCATCAGCTATTAATGGTACAGCTAGTACAAGTCCAGATCCTGCAGATCAAGAAGAAAATATGGCATCACTATTTGATGCAATCGTTGAGCACATTCCTGCTCCAATTGATAATAGAGAAGAACATCTACAATTCCAAGTAGCTCTACTTGATTATAATGATTATGTAGGACGAATTGGTATCGGTCGTGTTTTCCGTGGAACGATGCATGTAGGTCAGCAAGTAGCATTAATGAAGATTGATGGTTCTGTTAAAAACTTCCGAGTGACAAAATTATTCGGATTCCAAGGACTTAAACGTATTGAAATTCAAGAAGCTGTTGCTGGGGATTTAGTTGCAGTTTCAGGTATGGAAGATATAAACGTTGGGGAAACAGTGTGTCCTGTTGAGCATCAAGAAGCTTTACCGATTTTACGTATAGACGAGCCTACATTACAAATGACCTTTGCAGTAAATAATAGTCCATTTGCTGGTCGTGAAGGTAAATTCGTGACAGCTCGTAAAATTGAAGAAAGATTATTATCACAATTACAAACTGACGTAAGCTTACGAGTTGAGCCAACGGATTCCCCTGATGCATGGATCGTATCAGGACGTGGTGAGCTTCACCTTTCAATTTTAATTGAAAATATGCGTCGCGAAGGCTACGAGCTTCAAGTTTCAAAGCCTGAAGTAATTGTAAAAGAAATTGACGGTGTTCGTTGTGAACCTGTTGAACGAGTTCAAATCGATGTACCTGAGGAGCATACTGGTGGTGTAATGGAATCAATCGGTGCTCGAAAAGGTGAAATGATTGATATGATTAATAACGGGAACGGGCAAGTTCGCTTAATTTTTAATGTTCCTGCTCGTGGGTTAATAGGTTACTCAACAGAATTTATGTCATTAACACGTGGCTTCGGTATCATTAATCATACATTTGATAGCTATCAGCCGATGCAGCCAGGAAAAGTTGGTGGACGCAGACAAGGTGTTCTTGTTTCAATGGAAAACGGAAAATCAACAACATATGGTATTCAAGGTGTTGAAGACCGTGGTGTGATATTTGTTGAAGCCGGTGTTGATGTTTATGAAGGTATGATCGTTGGGGAACATACACGTGAAAACGACTTAGTTGTTAACATTTGTAAAATGAAACAACAAACGAATATTCGTTCAGCTACAAAAGACCAAACAAATACAATGAAAAAACCTCGTATAATGTCGTTAGAGGAAGCGTTAGAGTATTTAAACGAGGACGAATATTGTGAATTAACCCCTGAGTCCATTAGACTTAGAAAGAAAATACTAGATAAAAATGAACGTGAAAAAGCAGCGAAAAAGAAAAAGTTAGCAGGAATTTAACGATTTCTTTGAATAGAGTGCACATAGTAAACTAATCTTGCTTACTATATTCACTGCTGATAATTAATTGTGCAGAAGGCTGATTCAACTATAGAAAGTTATCTTAATGTTACGTGTCTAGTCCAATAGACAATAATAATTTTTGAAGATAATTTTAGATGAATCAGCCATTTTTTTAGGTTGATTTTATCGTTTTTATAAAATGTGATGAGAATAAGGAGGGGGAAAGGTGGAAATAGAAGAAAGATTATCATTTTTTCCTAGTTTGTATAAAGTTACCGAAAATCCAGACTTAGGAATGTGGCTGTTATATATCACAATTTTTCTGTTATCAGTGGTTGTTTATAAACTGGGATTTGCCAAAAAGCTTCCGATATTAAAATCCCTTATCATTTACATATTTCTCGCATTAGGATGTACAGTGCTCACTTTTTTAGGTATCTTTTTACCGATAGCTGAAGGGTTAGTTGTCGCTGCATTAATCTTAATCATTTACAAAATTAGACTTTATCAATCAAAAAAACAAGATGCAAAAGAGGCATAAGAAAAGCTGTCTTAACATTTGTCCTTTAAGTAGGTCATAAGTTAAGGCAGCTTTTTATTGTTGCAAATTGATAGCTTTCTTTTAAGGGTATCTTTAAAAGAGAAAGAATTTTATCCATAAATTAATTCGCAAAAGACTAATTTCACAAATAGCTTAAAGAAAGTCTAATGAATTTAAGTTACCATGAGTCTTCCGTTTTTTTATCTTGATAAAGCCTAAATTTTCCAGTTGCGATACGAGCGTTTGTTTTCGCTTCAATTCGTTCATTACATTCTCTACACATATATGTATGGATGGGACGATTTATTAATCGTTTTGCCATTAATGTTTCATCTTCAATATTTTCAACTTTATCACAAATTACACACTTTACCTTCATTCGACACCTCAAACCTTTTACAATTTTTTAGTCGTACGTTTTATTAAGTATATCATGTTAGAGGTTAAATAATGAAGAACCTAAGAAAAAATGAATGTGACTTGTGATTAATTTGGAGAGTGAATGAAGGGATGAAAGGCCCAATTTGATAATTAGTATAATAACAGTTTAAGGAGGCATTCTTAATTGAAAGGTGTTCAATCCTCTTTAGGCACTAAATGGGAGCATACAATTTTTTATCTCCCAAATTTAGTGTTGCTTGAGGTTAGCTTCTTTCAGATTGCCTCCTTATCTCTTTGTCTTAACGGTGCTTCTGATTATTTGATTGATCCTGCTGCTCTTCTTCTATTTTTTTCTCATTTTTGTTATTTAATTGATCGTCATTTGTTTCAGTTGGTTGTTTTTGTTGATTATCAAGTGCATCATTAGGTATTTCAGGTATAACGCGCCCGACAATTGCTGCAAGCTCATCTAATATGCCAACAATTGGTCTACCTTCTTGTATTTCTCTTCCCATTTCACGAAGGCGTGCGTTTGTATCTGCATCTGCGATTACGACAGCATTTGCACCATAGGGGTCATGCCTTAAGCTTTCCGAAACTGTATATTTTATTGATTCAACTTTATTTCGATCCAAATTTGAATTTACATCAATGCCAACAACAGCAAAATCCCCTAATACAACAGCAGTAGCATCATTGACCTCTGGTATTCTGTTAGCCAAATTAACAAGGTGCTTCGAGATTTCTTGTCCAGTTTTTCGGTCTATATTATTTTCATCTACACTGTTTTTTACTTTAATTGGTGTCCCGTTATTAAGTGAGTCGTCAGTATTGGGTGCACCTTGATTTACATTACAACCAGTAAGAGCAAGGGTTAGTAGTAGTAAAGCAAAATAAATTATTTTCATGAAATCACTCCTTAATTCCGCAATTGAATCCATTTAAAGAACATTCATTGCAGTTTTTTTCCTTGCTTTTTAATTTTATTGTCTAATAAACCTTCTATCTTTATTCATCCTTTCATATATTTTAGCAACGCTTCATTCACAGCTTGACTTTTTTACGAACTAATTGTTTCACTCCATAAAAAAATAGCACGGAGTAGGAGGCGGAGTTTTGAGGAAGATTTATGTACTAGACACGAATGTTTTATTGCAAGACCCAAATTCAATCTTTTCCTTTGAAGAAAATGAAGTAATTATTCCTGCAGTTGTTTTAGAGGAAGTAGATTCAAAAAAAAGGTACATGGATGAAATTGGAAGGAATGCTAGACAAGTATCAAAACTAATCGATCAATTAAGAGAATCTGGAAAGCTCCATGAAAAAATTCCGTTGCCAAATGGTGGTTCACTCAGAATTGAATTAAATCACCGTTCTTTTCAACAACTTCAAGAAATATTTGTTGAAAAAACAAATGATAACAGAATTCTAGCTGTTGCAAAAAATTTATCCTTGGAGGAGCAGACAAAGGAAAATGGCCGAGCTGTAATCTTAGTAAGCAAGGACACGCTCGTTAGGGTTAAGGCAGACGCTATTGGCCTTATAGCCGAGGATTTTCTAAGTGATCGAGTAGTCGAAATTGACCATATATACACTGGATTTCTTGATTTGTATATTAGTAGCGATAATTTAAATCGGTTTTATGAAAAGAACGAACTTATTCTTTCGGAAATAACAAACCATCCATTTTATCCAAATCAATTCGTTATTATGAAGGATGCATTAGGTGGTTCATCATCAGCAATTGGTAAGGTTGATCAATCAGGTAAAAAGATTCAAAGGCTCGTTTTTGACCATGACCATATTTGGGGAATAAGACCGAGAAATGTCCAACAAACAATGGCATTTGAGCTGCTTTTAAGGGCGGATGTTCCATTAGTAACCCTTATTGGTAAAGCTGGTACTGGAAAAACATTATTAGCTCTTGCAGCAGGTCTTATGCAGACGGAGGATTTAGGAACTTATAAAAAGCTGTTAGTCGCAAGACCAATCGTGCCGGTTGGAAAGGACCTTGGATTTTTGCCTGGTGAAAAGGAAGAAAAATTAAGACCTTGGATGCAGCCAATTTACGATAATTTGGAATATCTATTCAATACTAAAAAACCGGGAGAATTAGATGCGATTTTAGCGGGTATGGGGTCGATTGAGGTTGAAGCTTTAACATATATTCGAGGGCGTAGTATCCCTGAACAAATTATTCTTATAGATGAAGCACAAAACTTAACAAAGCATGAAGTGAAAACAATTCTTACAAGGGTTGGTGAACGGAGTAAAATTGTCTTAATGGGTGATCCAGAACAAATTGACCATCCATATCTTGATGAATACAATAATGGCTTAACATATGTTGTTGAGAAATTTAAGGATCAACCAATTGCTGGACATGTAAGACTTGTTAAGGGTGAACGGTCAGGGTTAGCACAACTAGCAGCTGACATACTTTAAGAAAGCCAAGGGGGATTTATGAAGCCCCCTTTTAAGGTCTATACTTAGACATATTTAAGGGGGCTTTATTAGATACTTAAACGACAACAATTTCCTTTACATTTTTTATTGGGTTTGAATAATTTGAACCATCTCCATAATAAATATGTATTGGACCATCTTCTTTTAGAGGTTTTCCATTAATACTAAACCCAAGAACAACATTAAGAGCTTCTTCAATTGATAATGAAATATTTCCTTCTTTCGTCACAAAATTGACAGTTGTGGCATCTTCAAAAATAACAGCGTTTTCAAGGAACGGCTTTAATGGTATACCGAAAGTACCATTTAGCACTTTTTGTTTTTCATAGATTTTTTCAGTTTTAAGTGTAGGGGGATGAATGGCTCCCTCTCTAATTTCACGTTCCCAATGTTTTGAAGTTGCCTTCGTGTATTCTTCAATTTCATCTATTGTTGCAGCTTCTTCTGTGAAATACGTTGTTAAATCAACCTTTCTGTCATCGAAGATCCAAACACCGGGATCTAATGTAATTTGAAATTGAACATTACCTTTAATCATTACGATTGATTCCATAAACGACACTCCTTTATAACGCAAGTATAACCTTTTTTATCACAAATTGTCACATAATATTAATTAGAAACTATCATCAAAAATCTGTGTATTTTTTACGAAAAATCGAAGTTTATATTGATTGTCCTTGCTTTTTCAATGATTTGGTTATAATATTAAATCATAAGTAGAGGGTAATCGCTCGGAAACGGAGGGATTCATTTGGCGTCTGAGATTGCTATTAATCATCGTGAAAAAGCACTTGCGTTACTTAGGGCAGATGCTGAAAAAATCATGAAATTAATAAAAGTCCAAATGGACAATTTAACAATGCCTCAGTGTCCTCTTTATGAAGAGGTTTTAGATACACAAATGTTCGGTTTATCTAGAGAAATTGACTTCGCGGTACGATTAGGCTTAGTTGAGGAACGTGAAGGAAAAGAATTGCTAGATACACTCGAAAGGGAGCTCTCAGCTCTACATGATGCATTTACAGGCAAATAATGAACAAAACTCAAACTAACTAGGTAGTAAGTTTGAGTTTTTTTATTTCTCTATCAGTTTTTAAAGGAAATTAACTTTTTTAGAGCGAAGATATAGTAAAATAAAAGCAACGTACGAATAATGACAGTAGTAAGGAAGAGATATTATGGTAAAGAAAATTCTAAAATCTTATGATTATTCATTAATACTAGCGATCATTTTACTTTGCGCGTTTGGCCTTGTAATGGTCTATAGCTCAAGTATGATTACAGCTGTTGCTCGATGGGGATATGAACCAGATCACTTTTTTCAAAGGCAAAAGCTTGCATTAATAGCTGGAGGCCTTGTCTTCTTAGTTATGATGATATTTCCCTACCGCGCGTTTTTAAATAAAACGATTTTGAAAATAATCGTTTTTGGCTCCATTTTATTACTTGGTTCATTATTTTTTATTGGACATGCTGCAGGAAATGCGCAAAGCTGGATCAAGCTTGGTGGAATGAACATACAACCAGGTGAATTTGTAAAATTAAGTGTAATTATTTACCTTGCTGCCGTCTATGATAAGAAACAATCATATTTAAATGAATTTAGCAGAGGGGTTTTACCACCGCTTATTTTTACAGGGATTATCTGTACGTTTGTTATCATTCAGCCCGATTTCGGTACAGCCTTTATTATTAGTATGATTGCTGTTTGTATGATTTTATGTTCTGGAATGGGAATGAAGAATATTCTAAAGCTCGTTTCGCTTGTCTTTATTTTTGGAGGAATGATGGTTGGCTTCTTACTGATTAGGGGAGTTAACCTATTTAGTCAAGAACAGTTAAGCCGTTTTAGCGGTGTTATTGATCCGTTTGGAGATGTGCAAGGTGATGGTTATCAACTAGTTAATTCTTTCTATGCAATAGGAGCTGGAGGCTTAAAAGGTTTAGGGTTAGGACAGAGTGTCCAAAAATATGGCTATTTACCTGAATCGCATACTGATTTTATTATGGCGATTATTGCAGAGGAATTAGGGATTTTAGGTGTAATCTTTGTATTAGTTCTCCTCACATTTGTTATTTTAAAAGGGTTCCAAATCGCGAGAAAATGCCAGGATCCTTTTGGAACTCTTCTTGCTGTAGGTATTTCAAGTATGATAGCAATTCAAGCTTTAATTAATTTAGGGGGTCTAACAGGCTTAATCCCTATAACTGGTGTCCCACTACCATTTATCAGCTACGGTGGTTCTTCGATATTGCTTTTACTTTTATCGATGGGCTTATTAGTAAATGTGTCAATGTTTACAAATTATCGTGATACATATCAAAAACCGAAAGTAAAAGAGGAAAATAAAAAGCCAACAATCGTAGAGCCAATTCAACATAGACATCATCGAAATCATCGACGAAACTCTTCGTTTAGATAAAAATAGTTTTTGACAACGAGGTATTCGCTTTCCGCTGAGGTCTGGGCCCCTACTCGAAGTAAGCTTCTGTAGGGGCTCCTGTTGATTGGATTCTCTAAGCAGGAGTCTCATGCCTACAGATCCATCAACAATAATCTTAAAAGCTTAAAAAAAAAAGCAGGAACCTTTTAAATTTGGTTCCTGCTTTTTTAAACATTTAATTGTACTTAGAGCGACCAACTAGTAGTAGAAAATAACTTAGAAGGCCGAATAGACATGAGATAATTAATGCATGAGCTAAAGCAATATAAAGATTTAATCCGGAAACAACTGTTAAAGCACCTGAAATTACTTGTAAGCAGATTAATATAAAGGCAATTATCCAGCCCCAATAAATAACTTTTTGATGCTTATGATATTTTATAGCTCTCCATGTTACGTAGGCTATCCAAATGAAGATTAATGCCGCAGCAGCCCGATGTCCCATTTGAATCCATTCATGCAATGTAGTTGGCATCCCGCTAGCCCGTCTGCTACATAGAGGCCAATCTGGACATGCTAGGCTGGCTTCTTTATGTCTTACATAAGCGCCTGTATAAACGACTAAGTAGGAATAAATAGTAATCCCAATCATATGAAACTTCATCTGATTATTAATTACGAGAGAACTTGCTTCAAACTTTTTATCCACTTCGAATATTAGCAATGTTAACAGTAAAACAGAAGCAAAGGAGATTAATGATATCCCGAAATGCAAAGCCATAACTGCATCTGATGAACCCCACATTACGGCTGCTGCACCGATCAGTGCCTGCAAAATGAGGAACAAAACAGACAAAATGGCTAAAAATTTCGTTTCTCTAATATGACCGATTTTTTTCCAGGCCCAAATTGCGAGAATGACTACTGTTATTCCTGCGAGCCCACTTACAAGTCTATGGCTTAATTCGATGACTAACTCAAAGGTAATTTCACTAGGTACAAATTCACCATGACATAAAGGCCATGATTTTCCGCAGCCATCTCCAGACTCCGTTTTTGTAACAAGAGCTCCCCCAAGTAGAACTAATAACATAATGATTGTCGTAAACACGGCAAACCATTTTAGTGCACGTTGCAAAATATGTTCACCTTCTTAATAACTTTATTAGAAAATTAATAGTAAATACTCATCGTATAGTACACAATGCTATAAGTTAGGTTTATAAGCAACTGATGTTTTTAAACAACTCTATGTTAAAGATTAATGTAGATTTTAAAGCACTTTGTTAGTTGGAATAAAAACAAGATACTCCTACAAGCTCATTAAGACAGGAGAGCAATTTAAAGTTACAGAAGCAGCAATAAGGAAAATTTTTTGTCATATCATGAGAGAGCCAAACAAAAGTATAAATTCTTATTTTAAAGCGGGTGACTCTGAATCTTTTGAGTCACCCGCTTTCATTTATTATCGTAACGGAGGAATGTAATGATTAAGCCTTAAAATTCCAATTAAGTGTTGATAGTATAAATCAATTTCTGAAAAAATCGTTGAAGGTTTTACATCGAGTTCAATGATGTCCATTTGTAAATAAGTTGCAAGTTCTTTAAAAAGGTCGTATCGTTTATTTTCTTTCACATGTGGATTCGGGATCCCCTCTCGACATATATATAATGCTTGGAAATCACCTGGATTTGTTGGCTGCATTGCAACAACTAAAGATGAAACTGGATTATTATTCACCTCGGTATGTAGTACTAAAAGTCTTGAAACTCTATGTTTATTGGCTTTGGCTGTTTCAAGTAATTCATAAATGTCTGAATACCCTTCACCTATTTCGATAAATCGTTGAATCATCGAAACTCCCCCTTGAAAAAATTTTTTCTCTCTTAGTTATTTTGTAAATTTGTACAATATGTCATGTGAATTCGATACTCACTATACCATGTCCAATGGTTGCATGTGAAGATAAGATATCGTAATAGAAAGAAAAAAACCCTACAGATATTTTCTGTAGGGTCCTTCATAACCTTTTATTACGTAAAGGTTGAAGGCAAAGGGAGAGGAGAAACCGGAGGAAGAACTTATGGGGAAACGTAAGTCTTCTCCGCGGTTGGCAACAACATCAACGAATCGATGTTGTTACTATTCATTATCACCAAATGCTCTCACCATATACATGAAAAACAAGAAAATTTTCTCTTACAGTAAAACTGTTTGTCGAAATATTGTATCATCATATTTTGCTATGGTAGGATAGAGTGTATCAATTTTTTTAAGATAACCAATCATAAATTGAAATGATAAAGCTGTGGTGAAAAGATGAGAGTAGTTTCTGGTAATTTTAAAGGAAGACAATTAAAGGCAGTGCCTGGAATGACAACAAGACCAACAACAGATAAGGTCAAGGAAGCAATATTTAATATGGTAGGACCTTATTTTGACGGTGGTCTAGCATTAGACTTATTTGCGGGAAGTGGCGGTTTAGGAATTGAATCGTTAAGCCGTGGGATTGACAAATGTATTTTTGTTGACAGAGAAATAAAAGCAATACAAACAATACATAAAAACCTTGAAGCATGTCGTGCCGAGCAATTAGCCGAGGTGTATCGTAACGATGCAGATAGGGCATTAAAAGCAATTATAAAAAGACAACTTCAATTTAAATTAATCTTTTTAGATCCGCCGTATAAGCTTCAGAAACTGGAAGCGCTTATAAAAACGATGAGTGATCATAATTTAATACTAGATAACGGGTATATTGTGGCAGAGCATGGGAACGAATTTGTATTACCTCATGAAATTGGTGAATATATCCAAGTGAAACACGAAACATATGGAATAAGTTCAATAACAGTTTACGGACTGAATAATCAGGAGACGGGGGAGTAAGATGGGAAATATAGCAGTTTGCCCTGGCAGTTTTGACCCAATTACAAATGGCCATTTAGATATTATTAAGCGTGGTGCAAAAGTATTTGATAAAGTTTATGTTTGTGTTCTAAATAATTCGTCGAAGCAACCTTTATTTAGTGTAGAGGAGCGTTGTGATTTAATTAAGGAAGTAACGAGCCATATTCCAAATGTGGTTGTTGAAAGTTATAAAGGACTGCTTATGGACTATGCAAATGAGAAAAATGCACAGGCGATTCTTAGGGGGTTAAGAGCTGTTTCGGATTTTGAGTATGAAATGCAAATCACCTCAATGAATCGGGTATTAGATGATACTATTGAAACATTTTTCATGATGACAAATAATCAATATTCATTTTTAAGTTCAAGCATTGTTAAGGAAATAGCAAAATACAAGGGCGATATTTCTGAATTAGTTCCAAATGCTGTTGAAAGAGCTTTAAAACATAAATTTATGGTGGAATGAGGTACATATATTTTCGAAATACACGGACGTTATTAGTAAAAAGAGGGTGACTCAAAGGGTTTAGACTCCTCTACAAACACGGGTAAATAGTAAACTTGTGTATGAGGCGTCTGAACCTTTAGTATTGAGCCACCCTCTATTCATTATTTAGATAAATCTTGATAAAATTTCGTTTATCGTTAAGTTGTTCTTGTGAATACATATCGTTTTCCGTATAAATAAATATAAATTACGTTATAAGCGGTCCGAAATGTAATAGTGCATTCCAATACTTTTCTGCCCAGTCTGGCGTTTGTATGATGGAAAAGACAGGTAAAACAGCTTGGTTTGACGATTGCAAATCTGTATACAAAGGTTTAAATAAAAGGAAAACAATAATAGATGAATAGATTCCATGTAAAATCCTAGCTAGGAAAAATGGTTGAAATCGAATATCTGTTTCAGCTAGTATGCTTGCAACCTGTGCTTGAACGGATAATCCTCCGAAAGCTAAAATAAAGCTTGCAATCATCATTTTATCTAATAAGCTTGCTGATGTTTCGCTAACGAATTGATTACCTAATGTTATTTCAAAAATACCAGTAATAAGTGGGATACTTAAATCTTTGGTTATTTGCAATAATGCTAACCCACCTGAAATGATTTGAGCGAATAAATCAGTCAAATGAATAATGGATAGTATTTTATTAAATACAGAAAACAGAATAATAAATCCACCGATCATTAATAATGTTTGAATTGAGGTGATAACTGCATCCCCAAGCATTTTACCAATCGGCCTTGATTCTTTAATTCTAGTTTTATGTAACTCACGAAGTGCTTCTTTTAATGGTGGAAATATTTTTCTCTTACCTCTTTGTGATGATGCTTCTCGTCCACCGTAAAATCTCATTGTTAAGCCAACACATAAATTCCCTAAATAATGTGCTGCTGCGAGCAATATGCCTAATGAAGCGTCATGGAAAAATCCAACTGCTACTGCACCAAAAATAAATAACGGATTTGAGGAGCTAGTAAATGATACAAGTCTTTCTGCTTCGATTTTAGAAATTTGTTTTTCTTGTCTTATTCTAGCCGTTAGCTTTGCTCCTGCAGGATTTCCAGAAGCCATCCCCATAGCCCACACGAAACCTCCAACACCAGGTACGCGAAAGATCGGTCTCATAAGAGGCTCTAATAAAACTCCAATAAATTTGACAACTCCAAATCCAATAAGGAGCTCTGAGGCTATAAAAAATGGTAATAATGAAGGAAAAACAACCTCCCACCAGATGGATAGTCCTCTACTGGAAGCTTCAAGGGACTCTTTTGGATTCATGATGATTGCAATTGTTAAGCCACCTATAAATACTGCAATAAGAATGGTTTTGAATTTTGAAAGACTCAAAATGTAATGCCTCCTATATAAACTGTTCAAATGAAATAAAAAATCATAGTTGGACAAATATCATTAATTTAATATACGAGAATAGGTGAACATTTTAGACCATAAGATTGATGTATACTTTGTTATTTTTTAATAGGTCATAAATGTGAACGGTGAAATAATCTTGATAAAGATCACCTTTGTTGAGATGAATGATTTCCTAGTAATAAGAAGAAAATGAAGGTAAAGGAGGGCTACTCCTTGAAGGAAAAGCCTAAAATTGGACTAGCGCTCGGATCTGGAGGAGCTAGAGGTTTTGCGCATTTAGGTGTACTAAAGGTATTGCATGAAGCCGGTATTCAAGTTGACTTAATTGCCGGAAGCAGCATGGGTGCCTTAGTTGGTTGTTTTTATGCATCAGGTTTAAGTATTGAGAGAATGCATCAATTTGCACTTGCATTTAAGAGAAAGTATTATTTAGATTTTACAGTTCCTAAAATGGGATTTATTGCTGGAAACAGATTGAAGGAATTGATCCGCTTATTTACACATCAAAAAACGTTTGAACAATTAAATATACCCGTATCTGTTGTTGCAACTGATTTATATAATGGTAAAAAGGTTGTCTTTAATAAGGGACCAGTAGCTGAAGCGGTTAGAGCAAGTATAGCGATTCCAGGAATTTTTGTGCCAGAAAAAATTAATGGTAGACTGTTAGTAGATGGTGGGGTAATTGACAGAGTTCCTGTATCTGTTGTTAAGGAGATGGGGGCTGATATCGTGATAGCTGTCGATGTATCACATGTAAAGCAAAATGAAAATATAACATCTATATTTGATGTTATTTTACAAAGCATTGACATTATGCAGGATGAGCTTGTACATCATAGAGAAATTGTCTCTGATGTGATGATTAGACCACATGTTGAACAGTTTAGTTCAAGAGCGTTTACGAATATTAAGGAAATTATTGAAATTGGTGAACAGGAGGCATTGCAGCATATAGAAAAAATCCATACATTGATATCGGCGTGGAGGGAGTCAAATAAGCATGAAACGTAATATTGTTTTTCGGTCTATTCTACTATGTTCACTAATCATCATTGCAGTAACATTTATCAAGCTTCCTTACTACGTAACAAAGCCTGGTATGGCTGCTGAATTAGAACCGATTGTTGAAGTTGAAAACGGCTATAAAAATGAATCAGGGAGTTTCTCACTTACGACAGTTCAGTTCGGAAGAGCAAATCCAATTACATATATGTGGGCAAAATTTCACGATTATTATTATCTTATGCCACTTGAAGATTTCAAAAGGAAAGACGAATCTGATGAGGATTATTTTAAACGACAATTGCATTTAATGGAAACATCTCAGGAGTCTGCAATTACTACAGCATATTTAAAAGCAAATAAATCAGTTTCGTATTCATTCCACGGCGTTTATGTTGAGGAAATTGTAAAGGGAATGCCTGCTGAAAATAAATTAAAGGTAGGTGATCGCATTTATAAAGTGGATCAATACTTATTTCAAACTGCAGAAGAATTTATTGAATATGTTGGGAATAAAGAGAATGGCGATAAAATAACGATATCGTTCGAAAGAGACGGAGTAAAAAAACAAGTAGAGGTTCCGGTTGCTCCGTTCGAGGAGGAGCCGAGTAAGATAGGAATAGGGATTTCATTAATAACGGATCGTGAATTAATCGTTGATCCGAAAATTAAGTTAAATACGGAGGAAATCGGCGGTCCGTCTGCAGGGTTAATGATGGCACTGGAGATATACAATCAGTTAAATAAGGAAGATATATCAAAAGGCTATAAAATTGCGGGAACTGGTACGATTAATCCAGAAGGTGAAGTTGGACCGATTGGTGGAATTTCACAAAAAATCGTTGCAGCAGATAAAGCGGGAATGGACATTTTCTTTGCCCCAAACGAAAAAGGGAAAAATACGTCAAACTATCAGGAAGCAATTGAGGTAGGGAAAAAAATTAAAACAAAAATGAAAATTGTACCAGTTGATACATTTGATGATGCTTTAGACTATTTACAGAAGCTTAAAGAAAAGTAGATATAATTGAAATAAAGACACTCATGAATGATGAAATCTTTCTTCATTTATGAGTGTCTCTTTATTAGTAGGACATTCGAATAGGCGGTGTTGTATATTCAGTTTTTAGTAGTCTTGAGCGCAGCGGTTCAGGAAAAATCATAAAATAGGTTGCAGCTGCTCGTAAATCTATTTCAAATAGCGGATGGTGAAAGCCTGAAACTTTTGAGATGATTGGTAGCTTAAGATTCTTCTTTATTGATCGTAAATATTCTTGTCCTCTTTCACTCATACCTAATAAACGAATATATGGAGAAGTCTCGTGTTGATTAATAAGATTCATTTCTTGTTTTGAAGTTCTTGTTAATATATGCATACATAAACGCTGAAGCCTTGTCCAAGTATATCTTTTTGTTTTTAGTTGTTCCATAAAATCTTGAAAGCAATGTGAATCAATAATTAACTTTAATACTCTGTTTTCTAAGCCCTCCTCTACTTCATAGATGGATTTAAGCTCTTCCTCTTTCATTGTCAAAAGGCTGTATTTTAAAAAGCTAAAATAATTTTCCCATTGATGGAAAACCCCATATTGCTCTTTATACTTTTCGAGAATTGTATATGTATCGTTTGGTACATAGCTGCTTATGTCTGCGTTTTGATCGAAAAGAGAGTTTCTAATACTTGTCGCACTTGCAATTGATGTTGACGCAAAATCCTTATCATGATAACCGGCTTTATATCGTTTAATCGTTAATGGTATCATGTTAGAGTTTAGTTTTGAAATAGCTTTAACATAATGAAATCCTAAAATATTGTTAGGCTGTGATAAATCAAGTGTATCCTTTCTATTTGAAATTTTTTGATAAGCGAGACTTAATGCTGTCGGATAATTTACACCAGTTTGCATGAAGTGCTTAATGTATTCCTCATATTGTTCAGATTCTTTTTGGAGAAATTCATTCGTATGTAAAAAAGGCGCAATATCCCCTGTCTCACTACCGAAGCATAAATAGCTACAATGTAATGCATCTAAAATTGAAACAGCACCATTCGCAAAAGTCTCAGCTTTCTGTGTAGCAAACGCATAGGGAAGTTCTACGACAAGATCAACACCGCCTTGAAGGGCCATTTTTGTTCGTTCCCATTTTGAAACTAGTGCAGGCTCTCCTCTTTGAAGAAAATATCCACTCATTACAGCAATAACAATATCTGCATTAGATTTTTTTACAGATTCTCTTAAATGGTATAGATGACCGTTATGGAACGGATTATATTCAACAACAACTCCTACAGCTTTCAATTAAACACACCACACTTCCTATCATGTTTTTATCTATTATAAGCGATTTAAAATGTAGGATAAACTATTCGAGGAAACACTTGAAAATCGAGGCCTATAGCATTAAAATAAAATTTGCTGGTTTTTTCATGAATTCGTTTTGTGCTTAGTAATTACATAATAGAAAGTCGTTAATTTTTTTATAGTTTTGAAAAAAATAGATAATAATGTATACTAACACTGTAAAGAAAAAATATTGACAAATATAAAAGCGAAGGCTATAATTACCTTTGTTGCCTTGAGGTGATATATATTGAAATGGACAATTAGTCAATTACATCAATTACAAAGCAAGGGATTGCAAATTGACGATGAAATTGATATGAGTGAACTTGTCACAGGTCAATCTGACATTCGTGATATTTCACCAGTTACTGTTAAAGGACGTGCAGATATAAGTTCTACGAGGGTAACTTTCCATTTATCAATTTCAGGTTCGATGATTCTACCGTGTTCTCGAACATTAGTGGATGTACATTATCCATTTTCAATTGATACAACAGAAACATTTTTATTAAAACCAACAGATTATGATACGGATGAGGATTATTATCTTGTTAATGGGGATGTTGTTGATTTAATTCCCATTATTAAAGAAATCATTCTACTAGAAATCCCAATGCAGGTATTTTGTGATGATGTTAAAAATGAAAAAGATGCTGCACCCCAATCCGGAAAGGACTGGGAAGTGATTTCAGAGGAAGAGCTTAATAAAAAGGTTGATCCTCGTCTAGCTGGACTAGCAAAATTTTTTGAAAATGACGAGAGCAAATAATTTGCTAGCTTCCAATACAAAAGAATTGTATCACCAATGATGTAATCGTTGAAATAGTCTTTAAGGAGGTGGGAATAATGGCTGTACCTTTTAGAAGAACTTCTAAAACAAGAAAAAGACTACGTCGTACTCATTTTAAATTACAAGTGCCTGGTATGGTAGAATGCCCAAACTGCGGTGAAAGCAAACTAGCTCACCGTGTATGTAAAGCATGTGGAACATACAAAGGAAAAGAAGTAATCAGCAAATAATTTTGTTTGTTGAAAAAAGAGTGAAGGTCAAATGACCTTCACTCTTTTTTGTCTCTTTTTAATGAAGTGTCTTGTTTACCTTTATTCGCTGTTTTCATTTAACATGTCTAGCTTTAGTAAATCTTGAATATTTTTGTGGCTTTAAAATGAAGGTAATAGAATAATGTAGTCTATCTTTTCTACTAGTTGCATATGTATAGAAAAAAAGTGACTATTGGAGGGATTTAAGATGACTACAACACGTCAAGATGCTTGGACACAGGATGAGGATTTATTATTAGCAGAAATCGTACTTAGACATATTCGTGAAGGAGCCACACAGCTTGCTGCATTCGAGGAAGTTGGTAGAAGATTATCAAGAACAGCTGCTGCATGTGGATTTAGATGGAATTCACATGTTCGAAAACAATATAAAACTGGCATCGAGCTTGCAAAAAAACAACGTAAAGAATTAAGGACATTACCGCAGGAGCAAGAAACTGAAAATCAAATAGTAAACGAAGCGAAAGAGGAACAAGAAAAACCTAGTGCAAGCTCAAAAAATACAATTAAGGAGCTCATTTCTTTTTTACAACAATATGAAGAAGCACCATCAATCCAAGAGTTACAAAAAGAAAATAAGCGGTTGAAAGATAAGGTTCAACAATTAGAAGCCTCAGTCAATAGCCTCGAACAAGAGAAAGAGGGATTGATAAAAAATTTACAAGTGATGGAAGAGGATTATCACGCATTAATTGAAATTATGGATCGTGCACGAAAAATGGTCATATTACAGGAAGATGAAAGAAATCGAAAAGTAAAGTTTCAAATGGACAAAAACGGTAATTTAGAGAGAGTTGAAAAGTAAAAACGGGCTATTATTAGCCCGTTTTTACTTCGCTAACGCCATCTGGAAACCAGACATAAGGATTTTCTCCTTTATCTCTTTCCATATCATATTTCACTTGTTTAAAATCCATTTTCGTCCAAAATTCCGCTGATTTAATCCGAGGGTTTGTTTTAATCGGTAATTGAAATGATTTTGCGAATTGGACAAGTGCTTTTCCATAACCTTTCCCTTGATATTGTGGTAAAACTTCTAGTTTCCACAATTCTAAATAATCTTGCTTAGGTTCGAAGTATTGATCAAACTTTTTGTCTACTCGGTATAAACTCATTCGAGCAACAAGCTTATCGCCGTAATAAATACCATAAAATGGTGAGTCGCTATCATTTTCAATAATATTCGCTTGGAGATCTTCAAGCATTGAAAGCTCCTGAATCCCATATTCTTTAAATTTTTTAAATTCTTCTAGCGTTTTATAATTGACTAATAATTTTTCAACTTTAATCAAGCTATAATCCCCCCTCGCCAAAAACTAACAGAACTGTTCATTAAAACAATATTTCGATTATAATGAAAATAACCCTATAAAATATTATAGCATGATATACATATAGTGGATATGAAAATGATAAAACGCTTACAGATAAGTTAGAAAGGAGTATCGCTTATTTTATAAGTAACAGAGTAAAATGTAAATTCGATATTTAACTAGACGCATAGCAGGTGGTAAAATGAAAATTGGAATCATTGGAGCAGGGTCACTTGGGTTACTATATGCTTTTTATCTTACAAAATTACAAAATCAGATAACTCTTTATACAAATAGAGAAGAACAGGCAGAGGAAATTCGGAGAAATGGATTAACTTTGATAAAGAATGATATCTCATTCAATATTAGTATTAATGCTGATTCTTCCTCTGAGTATAAGGAGGATTTTCTTATCGTTACTGTTAAGCAATATCATCTTGATAAGATTGCTGCAACATTAAAAAAACACTCTCCAAAAATGATTTTGTTTTTACAAAATGGAATGGGGCATTTGGATATATTATCCACATTATCAAAGGAACATCAAATTATTATAGGTGTATCTGAACATGGTGCATTAAAGGTAAATAATCATACAGTAATCCATTCTGGTATTGGAAAAACTAAAATAGCTTTTTATCAAATGAGAGAAAAGGGCATTAATAAACTTAATACATTAACAAGCATAAATGAGGGTGACTTTTCTTTTGAAACAGTAGATAGTTGGAAGGATATGCTAATCGAAAAGCTGATGGTCAATGCAGCTATAAATCCATTAACTGCTCTTCTACGGGTAAGAAATGGTGCATTAATAGAGAATCACTACTATAAAGAGATGTTGATGTCGTTATTTAATGAAATAATACAAGTTTTAGACGTTCATAATGGAGAGCAGATGTTGCAGCATGTTTTACATATTTGTGAAAAAACATCTGAAAATGAGTCTTCGATGTACAAGGATATTCAAATGGGCTCAAAAACAGAAATAGATGCTATTTTAGGCTTTGTAGTAAAAAGAGCAAAACAAAAGAATGTGAATATTCCACTTACTTTATTTTTATACAATGCCATAAAGGGAATTGAAGCAAAATGAACCATCAATATTCATAAAAAAAGAGATTTTTTTCATTTTAAAATGAAAATTAACAATAATACTAAATCCTAAGCAAAGTATTTTTTGTTTTTATGATTAAAATGCTATACTCATCCATGGTACCACTTTCATTACAGGTGGTAAATCTGGATGTTTGTAGATAAAGTTAAAAAATTGTTCTCTATAGTTTTTTGTCTTACAAATGATAATGTATGTAAAGGATGTCCATGTATAGAAGCAATCACATCCATGATTTACAAAGGATAAGAACTGTATAAGAACTATACATATTTTTAGAAAGGAAGTTACATATATGGAGATTCTTGAACTCTCCCTGCACTCTTCAAATCAATTTTTGGATCACTTCACAAAACAAACCTTAGATGTCTCATCCTATTTTGATTACAATACTCATTCAAAAGCGGTTTTTAAAGAAAGAGCTGCGGATTTAAAAAATCGTTCCTTTCAACGTGAAGAGCTAGTTTCATATTTGAAGCAGTACGCAAGGCGTTTCGCAAAAGAACAAGATAAAACATTTGAAAACATTGAAAAATTAAAAGATCCGAACAGTGTCGTTGTAATTGGTGGTCAGCAAGCTGGTTTATTAACAGGACCGCTATATACGATCAATAAAATCATTTCGATTATTGTTCTTGCGAGGCAACAGGAAGAGGAGTTAGGTATCCCTGTTGTACCTGTTTTTTGGATTGCTGGTGAGGACCATGATTTTGCAGAAATAAATCATATTTTTGCTGCAAAGGAGAAAATTCCGAAGAAAATATCAGTAAAAGACTCCCCACTTAAAAAACAGTCAGTTTCGGAATTACCAATTAACAAGCAAAAGACAATTGAATGGCTAGAAGAAGTCTTTGAAGTATTTGGGGAAACTGATTATTCAAAGCAATTAATCAATAATTTAAAACAGTATGTTCAAAAGTCGTCATCATATGTAGAGTTTTTTGAACTTGTTGTAATGGAAATTTTCCAAGATCAAGGATTAGTTTTAGTGAACTCAGGAGATTCTGGTCTTCGTCAACTCGAAAAACCCTGTTTTTATGCAATTGTTGAGCGAAATTCCAACATAGCCGATGCCGCATTAAAACAACAGCAATTTATGCGAGAACAGGGCTATCAGCCGATAATAGAGATTGGAAAAGATAGCGCAAATTTCTTCTATCACCATGAAGGTGAACGGTTTCTTGTGGAAAGAAAAAGTGAGGAAGAATTTTTTATCCCAGAGATAAATCTAGTCTTATCAAAAGCAGAATTACACGATTTAATCGAGGCGTATCCTGAAAAGTTTAGCAATAATGTTGTAACTAGACCTGTAATGCAGGAATTCTTATTTCCTACTCTGGCATTTTTTGCAGGACCTGGTGAGTTTACGTACTGGGCTGAATTAAAACAAGTGTTTTCTGAAATGGAAATGAAAATGCCACCTGTATTACCGAGATTAATGATCACTTTACTAGAAAGATCTATTGAGAGAAATATCCTTGAAGCAAGCTTGTCGCTTGATGATGTTCTACAAAATGGAGTCGAAGATGCAATAACAGCTTATTTAAAAGATGCTACCCCAGTAGAAATGGAACCATTGATTCATCAAGCAAAAGAGCAAATATCCGCTATTCATCATAATCTTATACGAGAAGCGTTGAAAATTGATCAAAGCTTAGAGCCGATGCTAATGAAAAATGGTGTATTTATTCAGGAGCAGCTAGAATTTTTTAATCGCAGTGTTGAAAAACGAATACAAGAGAAACATAATGTACAGCTTTCGAAATACCGCGAAATTGAATTATCTTTATTCCCAAATTTACATCCTCAGGAAAGAATGTGGAATATTTATTACTATATAAATAAATATGGCCCGCAATTTGTAGGAGATTTGCTAAACTTGTCATATTCTTTTAATGGAAAACATAAAATTGTCAAAATTTAAATTAAAGTTTTTTTAAAATCCTGTTTTTACAGGGTTTTTTTTTTGTGAAAAGAAATGTAGAATAGGAAGTGGAGATATGTGGGGGGAAGTGGTGACTTGAGGGTAGAAAGTGGGGGCAACGAGCATGTTTATGGGAGAGTACCATCACACCATAGATTTAAAGGGCAGAATGATTGTCCCATCAAAGTTTAGAGATGGACTAGGTGAGACTTTCGTCTTAACTAGAGGCCTAGACCAATGCTTGTTTGGTTATCCAATGAGTGAATGGAAAGTAATAGAAGAAAAACTAAAAGCCCTCCCTTTAACAAAAAAGGATGCTCGTGCATTTACCCGTTTTTTCTTCTCAGGAGCAATTGAATGTGAACTAGATAAACAAGGTCGTATCAATATTGCTTCACCACTTTTGCAGTATGCCAAGCTAGAAAAAGAATGTGTTGTTATCGGAGTTTCAAATCGGATTGAATTATGGAGCAAGTCCATTTGGGAGAATTATGTTTCAGAACAAGAAGATTCCTTTGAAGAAATTGCTGAAAACATGATTGACTTTGATATATAATGCTCCCTTAGGTAACAATGTATGATAGTGGACAAGCTATAAATGGATTTGAAATTTGAAAAGGTGGTACACAACAATGTTTGAACATACAACAGTACTTTTAAAGGAAACAGTTGATGGTTTAGAAGTAAAAGCAGATGGAGTTTATGTTGATTGCACATTAGGTGGAGCAGGACATAGCAGCTATTTACTTTCACAATTGTCCGAAAAGGGACATTTATATGCCTTTGATCAAGATGATATTGCTTTAGCAAATGCAAAAAAGAAATTAGCGAATTACGATGGACAAGTAACGTTCATAAAAAGTAACTTCAGGTACTTAAAAGAGAAGTTGACAGAGCAAGGTGTAGAGAAAGTGGATGGGATTATTTTTGATTTAGGAGTTTCTTCTCCACAGTTAGATACACCGGAGAGAGGCTTTAGCTATCACCATGATGCACCGCTTGATATGAGAATGGATCAGCAATCAGAGATATCAGCATACAATGTCGTTAATGAATGGTCCTATGAGGCTTTAGTCAAAATATTTTTTAAGTATGGTGAAGAAAAATTTTCAAAACAAATTGCTAGGAAAATTGAAACGTATCGTGAAAAGGAAGCAATAAAGACAACAGGTCAACTCGTTGAAATTATTAAAGAGGCGATACCTGCACCAGCGCGTCGTAAAGGTGGACATCCAGCAAAGCGAATTTTTCAAGCAATTCGGATTGCGGTGAATGATGAATTAAAGGTTTTTGAAGAAGCGATTGAACAATCAATTGATTTGTTAAAGCAAGGTGGCAGAGTGAGTGTAATAACGTTCCATTCCTTGGAGGATCGAATTTGTAAATCGGCATTTAAAGAAGCAGCAACTCCTCCAGAAATACCTCGAAATATGCCGTATATCCCAGAAGGATATGAACCAAAAATTAAAATTATAACTAGAAAACCAATTATTCCTTCAGAAAAAGAGCTTGAAGAGAATAATCGAGCAAGATCAGCTAAATTAAGAATCGCTGAAAAGATGTAGTGAAAACTTAAGAGTTAACAACTATCTTACTAATCGACTTAAAAGGAGGTATCATCAATGAGCAATTTAGCTACAAAAATTGAACAGCAAAAGATAGAGCAACAAAGACAACAAGTACCGGTACAAGAACCATTAGTAATAAGAAGAAGGGCAACGATTACCCTTGGTGAAAAACTATTAATTTTGATGTTTGTAGCCCTTTTCGTAATCGGTGCAGTAAACATTATTACGAAAAGCTATGCCGTTTATCAAGCGAATATTGAAATCCAAAAAACTGAAGCGAAAATTGATGAGCAAACTAAGCTAATTAGTGACCTCCATGTACAAGTTGAAGAATTGAGTACATATGATCGAATTTGGGAAAAAGCAAAAGAGTTAGGATTAACTTTAGACCAAAATAACGTAAAAAGTGTACAAGAATAGGAGCATTTTAGTAAAAAAGTAAATAAATAAAGGATAGAGAGAGCTGTGCCACATAAGACATATGTAGCCGGCTCTTTTTCATCACGTTTATAAATTACGTGATATAATAATACCCGATATGAAAGTTTTGTAGGTATGTTGATGACTAGTATGTAGCTAGAAAGCTTATTCATGATAATCTAATTCTTAGTGTAGTTTGCCAATATTATGTTTAAAGGAGTTACGTATGAAATTAACGCAAAAAAATACAAATATGAATAGAGGCGCAGCATTTTTATCATTGATTTTTGCCCTTCTTTTTCTATCTATATTTATACGTTTCTTTTATATTCAAGCAACTGGTACTGTCCATGGCGAAGTGCTTGCCGCTCGAGCGGAAATGCTTTATGAAAGTAAACGACCAATTGAAGCGAAGCGAGGTACTATTTATGATGCAAATGGCGAAGTGATTGCTGAAGACAAAGCATCATATAAGTTAGTCGCGATTCTTGATGATGAATTAACAACAGATCCAGATAACCCTCAGCATGTTGTTGATATTCAAGAAACAGCACAAAAACTGGCTCCTTTAATTGGAATGGAAGAAAGTGAAGTTGTTAAAATTCTTTCGAAAAAGGGAATGTATCAAGTTGAATTTGGTTCAGCAGGACGTGATATAAGTCAAACGTTAAAAGAAAAAATTGAGGCATTGAAGCTCCCAGGTATTACGTTTATTCGTGATACGACAAGGTTTTATCCGAACGGGTTATTTGCATCTCATTTAATAGGATATGCTCAAAAAGAAGAAGAGAGTTCCAAAGCTGTGGGAATGATGGGACTTGAAAAATCATTAGAAAAGTATCTTCAAGAAGAGGATGGATATGTAAAATTTCAAAAGGATCATTATAATTGGAAGCTTCCTAATAGTAATGATGAGATTGTTGCACCTAAAAATGGAAATGATGTGTATTTAACCATTGACCAAAAAATCCAAACATTTTTAGAAGACGCGATGAATCAAGTTGTCAATCAATATTCTCCGGAAAATATCATTGCTGTAGTAGCGGATCCAAAAACAGGGAAAATTCTTGCAATGGGTCAAAGACCAAGCTTTGATCCTAATAAGAGGGATATTACATCCTATGCAAATTCTGTTATTTCCTATCCGTTCGAACCAGGCTCAACGATGAAAATCTTTACATTAGCTGCTGCGATAAACGAAGGTGTCTATAATGGGAATGCTTATTTTCAATCAGGTTCATATGATATAGAGGGACCTCCAATAAAGGATCATAATGGTGGACGTGGCTGGGGTCCGATAACATATAATGAAGGTGTTCAACGATCTTCAAATGTTGGATTTTCGATTATAGCAGATCAATTACTCGGTACTGATCGACTCTATCAATATTTAAATAAATTTGGTTTTACGAAAAAAACAGGAATCGATTTACCTGATGAAGCGTCTAGTAAAATTAATTTTGATAAGCATCGTGACCAAGTTTCTACCGCGTTTGGACAAGCATCTGCAGTTACAGCTATTCAGCAAGTTCAGGCTGCAACAGCAATCGCTAATAATGGAAAAATGATGAAGCCATATGTGATTGATAAAATTGTTGATATTGATAACGGTAAAACAGTTAAAGAAACAAAGCCATCTGTTGTCGGTCATCCAATTACTGAAAAAACTGCGGATGAAGTATTATCAATTCTTGAAACGGTTGTAAGCTCTGAAAAAGGAACGGGAAAGCCATTTCGAATCGAAGGATATGATATAGCAGGTAAGACCGGAACAGCGCAAATTTCAACTTCAAATGGGTATTTATCAGGTAATGACAATCATATTTTCTCATTTTTGGGCATGGCGCCAAAGGATGATCCTGAATTAATCGTATATGTAGCCGTACAACAGCCGAAATTAGAGGGGAAAGCTGGAAGTGTGCCAGTGTCGATGATTTTTAATACAGTGATGGAAAATAGCTTAAAGTATATGCAAATTGCTCCTTCTAAAGAGAGTGATTCTAAAGAAGCTACAAATGATGCTGAAAAAGAGGAGTTAGTTCTACCATCACTTGAAGGCGCTACTTCGGCAAATGCAAATAAGAACCTAAAGGATCTTGGATTAACACCAATTTTACTTGGGAATGGAAACTATGTTATTTCGCAATATCCTGAAGCTGAAACACCGATTATAAGTAAGGAAAAAATTATGTTAAAGACATCTGAAGAAGTAAAAATGCCAAATATGATTGGTTGGTCAAAGCGAGATGTCATGAAGCTAGGTAATATTCTAGGGGTAACAGTGAAAACTGAGGGTTCTGGATATGTTGCAAAGCAGAGTATTAAAAAAGATAGTATTGTTAAAAAAGGTGATGTCTTAACTGTAACGTTGAAAGATGAAGAAGCATAATGACAAATGAATAGAGAAGGAACTAAGGGCTGATCTCGTCTAGAGATCACTCTTTTTTTGTGAGTATATAAAACTTTGTTAATGATCGTGCGATTATATAGATGTTCTATCTTTTTAAGTACAAGCATATATTTGAACGAGCCTAGACAAGGGGGAGAAATATATGCGGGTATCAAATGTAACTGTTAGAAAACGGCTAGTGTTAACGTTGCTATTTGGTTTTCTCATCTTTTTAATTATCGACATACGTCTAGGATATGTTCAATTTTTTCTTGGCTCCTCTCTTACCTCTGGTGCGAAAGACCTATGGAGCAGAAATATTCCATTTGAACCAGAAAGAGGAGAAATTTTAGACAGAAATGGCGTAAAGCTTGCAACAAATATGAGTGCGCCAACGATTTATGTTGTTCCAAGACAGATTGAGAATCCTGCTGAGACTGCAAAAAAACTAGCAGACGTCTTAGATATGTCGCAAGAAAAAGCATATCAACATATCACGAAAAAGGTTTCGATTCAGCAAATTAATCCAGAAGGTAGAAAGATTTCTCATGAAAAGGCGAATGAAGTAAGAGAGTTAAATTTAAAAGGGGTTTATATTGCAGAAGATTCAATTCGTTATTACCCTTTTGGTAGTTATTTATCACATGTGTTAGGTTTTGCTGGTATCGATAATCAAGGTTTACTAGGTTTGGAATCTTATTATGATGAGCAATTAAAGGGAAAAGACGGTTATGTGAAATTTTTCTCTGATGCAAAAGGACAACGGATGCCTGATGAAGCTGATGATTATACACCACCGATTGATGGGAATAACTTAAAATTAACGATTGATTCCCGTGTGCAAACAATCATTGAACGAGAATTAGATAATGTACAAGCAACCTACAATCCGGATGGAATCATTGCGATCGCAATGAACCCTAATAACGGTGAAATATTGGCAATGTCGAGTCGTCCGGACTTTGACCCAGCAGATTTCCGAAAAGTAGATCCTACCGTGTACAATAGAAACCTGCCTGTTTGGAGTACGTACGAACCAGGGTCAACTTTTAAAATTATTACACTAGCTGCAGCTCTCGAGGAAGAAAAGGTCAATTTAGAAAAAGATACGTTCGATGATGATGGTGCTGTGGAAGTTGATGGAGCTAGGTTAAGGTGCTGGAAAAGAGGAGGACATGGTCATCAAACGTTTCTTGAGGTTGTTCAAAATTCGTGTAACCCTGGATTTGTAGAGCTTGGTCAAAGACTAGGAGAAGAGAAACTATTTAAATATATAAAGGACTTCGGTTTCGGACAAAAAACGGGTATTGATTTGCAGGGTGAAGGAAAAGGGATTTTGTTTAATCCGGAAAGAGTTGGACCTGTTGAGTTAGCGACAACCGCATTTGGTCAAGGTGTTTCCGTAACACCGATTCAACAAGTTGCCGCCGTATCCGCTGCAGTCAATGGCGGGATATTATATACCCCATACATTGCCAAAGAATGGGTCGATCCCGTAACAAACCAAGTTATTAGTCGAACGACTCCTGAAGCAAAACGAAGAGTAATTTCTGAGGAAACTTCAAAAGAAATCCGCTATGCTTTAGAAAGTGTTGTTGCATTAGGAACTGGTCGAAATGCATATGTTGATGGATATCGTGTAGGCGGGAAGACGGGAACTGCACAAAAAGTCAAAGATGGAAAGTATATGGAGAATAACCATATTGTTTCCTTTATAGGATTTGCTCCAGCAGACGATCCGCAAATTGTTGTTTATGTTGCTGTAGATAATCCGAAAGGTACGATCCAATTTGGTGGAACGGTTGCAGCGCCGATAGTTGGAAATATTATGAGGGATGCATTACCTGAATTAGGTGTAAGTCCTAGAAAAGAGCAAATTGAAAAAGAATACAAATGGCTAGACACAAAATTAGTAGAGGTTCCGAATATTATAGGGCTAACGAAGAAAGAACTTGCAGAACAGTTCGTAAATCTAAAATTGGACGTGTCTGGTGAAGGAGATGTTGTTGTGCAACAGTCCCCAAGCGAAGGTGTAAAAGTGAAAGAAGGCTCCACTGTTAGAGTTTATTTAGGTGAGGAAAAAAATAAATCAAATAATTAAAAGATAGAAAGAAAGCATGGCCATCTTATAGGATGTCACGCTTTCTTTCTGTTTCTAAAATATTAATCAAATAGTAGAAAAAAACAATGAAAAACATTAAAAGTTATTTTACATAATTAATGATTGCAACCTTTTTTAAAAGAAATTACAATGAATGATGGCTCTTTTTAGTTAAGTAAGATAAAATAGGTACGGAAACCTTTCTTATGAATAGAATGATTGTTTCGCAACCTTTATTGAATAAGCCTTACTTACTTATTTCTTTGAAATTATAAGGAAAAGCAGAAGTGTCTTACAGGAAGGTTGAAAAACTGTGACCATTTTTATGTCTTTAAATGGAAAGGTATTTGTCACTTAGGGCTTTTTTTTAAATAAAGCCCACTTAATAAGTACGATGAAAAAAGAAATAATGTATATTATCCTTGGGTAAAGAAATGAAGGTAGGAATTTGCGATGAAATTAAATGATTTACTTACATACTTATACGGAAATCAAACTTTTCCTGAAGAAAATCCATCTATTACTTCTATTGAGATGGATTCCAGAGAGGTTAAAGAGGGAAGTTTGTTTATATGTATTGAAGGTTATACCGTTGATGGTCATCAATTTGCCAAAAAGGCACAAGAAAGCGGTGCAGCTGCCATTTTAGCTGAGAAGCATGTTGATGTTGATATTCCGGTCATTATTGTTCGAGATACAAAAAGGGCAATGGCTGTACTTGCAGACGCATTTTACGGCCAACCAACACATCAATTACATCTAATTGGTGTCACTGGAACAAATGGAAAAACAACAACAACACATATTATTGAGAAAATATTAAATACTGCTAAGAAGAAGACTGGGTTAATTGGCACGATGTACATCAAAATTGGTGAAGAATTACACGATGTAAAAAATACAACACCTGAGAGCTTAACGTTACAAAAAACATTTCGAGAAATGCTTGATAAAGATGTATCACATGCTGTCATGGAGGTATCCTCACATGCTCTTCATCTCGGAAGAATTCATGGCTGTGACTTTAATGTAGCGGTGTTTACAAACCTAACTCAAGACCATTTAGATTACCATAAAACAATGGAAGCTTATAAATATGCAAAAGGTTTACTCTTTGCACAATTAGGTAATCGTTTTGATTATAATCAACCTAAAATTGCTGTACTAAATGAAGATGAAGAGGCTTCTGAAGAATTTAAGAAAATGACATCTGCTTCGCTTTTAACATATGGAATTGACAATGATGCTGATGTTATGGCGAAAAATATTAAAATGACTTCTAAAGGTACTGAATTTACGCTTTTAACTCCAAATGGAACGAAAAACGTGACAATAAATATGGTTGGGAAATTTAGCGTTTATAATGTGTTAGCGGCTGTTTCCGCCTGTCTTGCTTCAAATATTGATTTAGAAACGATTGTTTCAGCTGTCGAAACAATGGAAGGTGTTAGAGGCAGATTTGAACTTGTTGATGACGGACAGGATTTTACGGTTATTGTAGATTATGCTCATACTCCGGATAGTTTAGAAAACGTGCTGCAAACGATAAAACAATTTGCAGAAGGCAAGATTTTTTGTATAGTTGGCTGTGGAGGAGATCGAGATAAGTCAAAGCGACCAATTATGGCAAAAATAGCAGCTGCTAACAGCGATGTGACGATTTTCACCTCTGATAATCCAAGAAGTGAAGATCCAGTCGAAATCCTTCGTGATATGGAGGAAGGTGTACCAAATGAGCACTTCCATTCCATTATTAATCGAGAGGATGCTATTCATTTTGCGGTAGAAAAGGCGCAAAAAGGTGATGTTCTTCTTATTGCAGGTAAGGGACATGAAACATATCAGCAAATTGGTGACACAAAGTTTGATTTTGATGACAAGGAAATAGCGAAAAAAGCGATTCGTCAAACGTTAGCACGATAGATGCTACAACAAAGAAATTAATGATATTAATAATTAACAAATCTATGTTTGATAAAGCGGGACAATGCTAATTTACTGTCGTTTTGTCCCCATCTTCATCATAGAATAGGTAACAAAGGATAGAAAGAGAAGTTGATATTATGAAGGAATTATTGGTAGGAAATCATATTTATGTTTGTAGTACATATGATATTCACGTAAATTACAAACAAGCGATGTCAAAACAAATGAATTGTGGGGGAGGGAGTATACATGCTTGAGCAGGTAATTTTAATCACACTTGTAATGGGATTTTTAATTAGTGTATTACTATCTCCCATCACTATTCCTTTTTTGAGGAGATTAAAGTTTGGTCAAAGTATAAGAGAAGAGGGACCTAAATCACATCAGAAAAAATCTGGTACTCCAACAATGGGCGGAGTCATGATCATTATCTCAATTATTATCACAACGATTGCAATGACAGGTAAGTTTTCACAGTTAGGCGTAGAAATGTATTTGTTGCTCTTTGTAACTGTAGGATATGGCCTATTAGGATTTCTAGATGACTTTATTAAGGTTGTCATGAAACGTAATTTAGGTTTAACATCAAGACAAAAATTACTTGGTCAAGTTATTATCGCTGTCATTTTTTATCTTGTTTTCACACAATACGGATTCCAAACAACGATTTCCATCCCAGGGACAGAGTTATCAATAGATCTTGGCTGGGGTTATGTTGTACTCGTCATTTTTATGTTAGTTGGTGGCTCAAACGCCGTCAATTTAACAGATGGTTTAGACGGATTACTTTCAGGTACAGCAGCAATTGCCTTTGGAGCATTTGCCGTTCTAGCTTGGAGTCAATCCCAGTATGATGTCGCGATCTTTTCAGTTGCCGTAGTAGGAGCTGTTCTAGGATTTTTAGTATTTAATGCACACCCAGCAAAGGTTTTTATGGGAGATACAGGTTCACTTGCTCTAGGTGGAGCAATTGTAACAGTCGCAATTTTAACGAAGCTTGAAATTCTCCTTGTATTAATTGGCGGTGTGTTTGTAATTGAAACATTATCAGTAATTATTCAAGTGATTTCGTATAAAACAACAGGAAAAAGAGTATTCAAGATGAGTCCCTTACACCATCACTATGAATTAGTTGGCTGGTCCGAGTGGCGAGTTGTTGTAACATTTTGGACGATCGGACTTGTATTTGCAGTGCTCGGAATCTATATTGAGGTGTGGTTGTAAGTGAAAATGATTAGTGAATATTTACATAAAGAAGTTTTAGTTATCGGATTAGCTAAGAGTGGCTTAGCTGCTGCTAAATTACTTTATGATCTCGGCGCAAAAGTGACAGTGAATGACTTAAAAGCAACTGAGGAAGATGTTGCTGTGCAAGAGCTAAAAGGTTTAGGGGTGGAAGTGATTTGTGGTGACCATCCTCTCTCTTTATTAAGTAAAAAACATTTTGATTTAATCGTAAAAAATCCTGGTATTCCTTATAAAAATCCGTTAATAAAAATAGCAATAGAAAAAGAGATCCCGATTATTACTGAAGTTGAATTAGCTTATAAAATCTCTGAAGCTGATATTATCGGGATAACAGGATCAAATGGGAAGACAACGACAACTACCCTTATATATGAAATGCTAAAAGCTGATGCTAAGAATCCGTTAATTGCAGGTAATATTGGAACTGTTGCATGTGATGTAGCACGTCAAGCAACTAAGGAAAATGTTATCGTGATGGAATTATCATCCTTTCAACTGCTAGGAACGATTGAGTTTAAGCCAAAGATTGCAATCATTTTAAATATTTTTGATGCTCATTTAGATTACCATGGCACAAAGGAAGAATATGTATTAGCCAAAGGGAAGATTTATGAAAATCAAACAAAATCTGATTATGCAGTTATTAACTATGATGACCAACTTGTATGTCAAACATCGGAAAAATCACAAGCGAATAAAATCTATTTCTCTACATCAAAAGAGCTTGATGGTGGGGCTTATATTAAGGACGAATTTATTTGCTTTAAAGGTGAGCCGATCATTAACCTGAAAGATATTGTATTACCAGGAAAGCATAATCATGAAAATATTTTAGCAGCAATAACAGCTGTAAAATTAAGAGATGTCTCAAACGCTGCAATTATAAAGGTACTAACAAGCTTTACCGGTGTTAAGCACCGACTGCAATATGTTGGTACGATTGAGAACCGTCGTTTTTATAACGACTCTAAAGCAACGAACATTTTAGCAACGAGTAAAGCATTACAAGCTTTTACAGAGCCAACGATTTTATTAGCTGGTGGACTAGACCGAGGAAATGAATTTGACGAATTACTACCTTATCTAGAACATGTAAAGGCAATGATCCTTTTTGGTGAAACAGCAGTAAAATTAGAAAGAATCGCAATTGATAAAGGAATAGAAGTGATTAAACGTGTCGATAATGTGGAACAAGCAGTGTATACGGCGTTTGATATTTCCGAGCAAGGCGATGTAATTTTATTGTCACCAGCATGTGCTAGCTGGGATCAATATAAAACATTCGAGGAAAGAGGAGACATTTTTATTCAAGCCGTGCATAAGCTTAAGTAAGGGCTTGTACAAACTTTTCTTCACGATTGTAACTATTCTATCATGTTCTTTCGTTTAATAGCCCTTAAATATACGGTACAGGGGTGTTTAAGCGTTGACAGCGAAAAGGTCTACACCAGACTTTATATTAGTTTTTCTTACATTACTTCTCTTAACAATAGGTCTTATTATGGTATACAGCGCCAGTGCGGTGTGGGCGACGTATAAATTTGATGATTCATTTTTCTTTGCAAAACGCCAGCTTTTATTTGCTGGAGTTGGTGTCATCGCAATGTTTTTTTTAATGAATGTAGATTATTGGACTTGGAGAACATGGGCAAAGATGTTAATTATTGTTTGCTTCTTTCTCTTGATTGCTGTTTTAATACCAGGCGTTGGGATGGAACGTAATGGTTCAAGAAGTTGGATTGGTGTTGGGGCATTTTCGATTCAGCCTTCAGAATTTATGAAGCTTGCAATGATAGCTTTTTTAGCTAAATTTTTATCGGAAAACCAGAAGAAGATCACTTCCTTTAAAAAAGGTTTAGTTCCCTCACTAGGGCTTGTTTTTACGGCATTCGGCATTATCATGCTACAGCCTGACTTAGGGACTGGAACTGTAATGGTTGGTACTTGTATTGTGATGATTTTTGTATCTGGTGCTAGAGTTAGTCATTTTGCTTGGCTTGGATTAATAGGAGTGGCTGGTTTTATTGCTTTAGTATTATCAGCACCATATCGTATTAAGCGAATCACTTCGTTTTTAGACCCTTGGGAGGATCCACTAGGAAGTGGTTTTCAAATCATTCAATCACTTTATGCGATTGGACCGGGTGGCCTTTTTGGTCTAGGATTGGGGCAGAGCAGACAAAAATTCTTTTATTTACCAGAGCCTCAAACTGACTTTATCTTTGCAATTTTAGCAGAAGAACTTGGATTTATTGGAGGCTCATTTGTACTCCTTCTCTTTGGTCTTTTATTATGGAGGGGAGTAAGAATTGCATTAGGAGCACCTGATTTATACGGTAGCTTTTTAGCAATTGGTATTATTACAATGGTAGCTATTCAGGTAATGATTAATGTAGGTGTTGTAACAGGTTTAATGCCTGTAACAGGAATCACCCTTCCGTTTTTAAGCTATGGAGGGTCATCGCTTACGTTAATGTTAATGGCAATCGGTGTTTTGTTAAATGTCAGTAGGTACTCAAAATATTAATTAAATAGAATGAATATAAATTATTTAGAATGTAGCAAACCTGAGGCTGACGATCGTATTGTGACAGATTAGGATGATAATGTAATCCTCGTATTTGTCCTTAATTGTCAGCCTTATCTTTGTGTTAAGAGGAGGAGCAAAATGAAAGTTATTGTTAGTGGTGGTGGTACAGGAGGACATATATATCCTGCACTTGCTTTAATTAATGAGATCAAAAAAAATTCTTCTGATGTTGAATTTTTATATATTGGTACTGAGAATGGTTTAGAAAAGGATATCGTGAAACGTGCTGGCATCCCATTTAAATCAATTGAAATTTCAGGATTTAAACGAAAACTCTCGACAGACAACCTAAAAACGATAGCCCGCTTTTTTAAGGGAGTTTCATTAAGTAAAAAATACATGAAGGAATTTAAACCTGATGTTGTAATTGGTACAGGTGGCTATGTTTGTGGTCCAGTAGTTTACGCGGCAACAAAACTAAATATACCAACGATGATTCATGAGCAAAATAGTCTTCCAGGTATTACGAATAAGTTTTTAGCTAAATACGTGGATAAAGTCGCTATTTGCTTTGAGGAAGCGAGAAAGTATTTTCCTAGCCAAAAGGTAGTTTTGACAGGGAATCCACGTGCATCAGAGGTGTTAGGACAGGATGCTGAAAAAGGGAGACAATCATTAGGATTAAAGGCAAATCAAAAAACCGTATTAATCTTTGGTGGTAGCAGAGGGGCAAAGGCAATAAATGAAGCAGTTTTGCAAATGATCCCTTTATTAAAAAATAAACCGTATCAGATTGTGTATGTGACTGGTGAAGTGCATTATGACAAGGTTATGAAGGAAGTAGAATTATTAGAAGACTCATCACATGTTATGATTAAGCCTTTTATTCATAATATGCCTGAGGTTTTAGCGAGTGTTGATTTAATTGTCTCAAGAGCAGGTGCTACCTCCTTGGCAGAAATTACTGCTTTAGGGTTACCGAGCATATTAATTCCAAGTCCGTATGTAACTGCAAATCATCAAGAAAAGAATGCTCAAGCAATAAGTGAAAATCATGCTGCAATGATGATTCGCGAACAGGAATTAAATGGGGAATTATTATTAACTCATATTGACGAAATTTTACTAGATGATAAGAAGTTAGCAGAAATGAGTAAGGCTTCAGCGGAATTAGGGATACCGGATGCTGCGACACGTTTATATCGTGAGTTGTTAGAAATCGCAAACAAATAACAACGGGATGAGGAGGTCTTTATGGCTACTTTATATCATGATTTGGTAAATGCGAATATTGGTAAAGTCCTTGAAAACGAACCATTGAAAAAACATACGACGATAAAAATAGGCGGGCCAGCTGAGATATTTGTTGAGCCTAATAGCATAGACAATTTGATTACTGTTTTAAAAATTATCAAAGAACATGGTGTGAATTGGCGTGTCATTGGTCGGGGTTCTAATTTACTTGTACCTGATAATGGGATAAAAGGAGTCGTCATAAAGCTAGGTTCTGGAATTGATACAATCGAATTAAATGATGAACTATTGACTGTTGGTGGCGGGTATTCAATCATTAAATTAGCTACGATCATTAGTAAACAGGGGCTATCAGGTTTGGAATTTTCGAGTGGTATACCCGGTTCTATTGGAGGTGCTATTTATATGAATGCAGGTGCACATGGCTCAGATATGTCCAAAATTTTAGTGAAGGCACAAGTCTTATTTGAGGATGGAACGATTGAATGGTTAACAAATGAGGAAATGGAATTTTCGTATAGAACCTCTATTCTTCAAAAAAAGAAGCCTGGGATTTGTATCGGTGCAATACTCCAATTAAAAAAAGGTAAAAAGGAAGATATTGTTGCCGCGATGCAGAGAAATAAAGACTATCGTAGAGATACACAGCCTTGGAATTACCCATGTGCCGGTAGTATTTTTCGTAATCCACTCCCTCATTATGCAGGACAGCTTGTTGAAGCTGCTGGGTTAAAGGGTTATCAAATAGGTGGAGCAAAAATTTCTGAAATGCATGGTAATTTTATTGTAAATGCTGGTGGAGCAACCGCAAAAGATGTACTTGACTTAATTGCACATGTTAAAGAAGTCATTTTAGAAAAGAATAACATTAAATTGGATACAGAAGTTGAAATAATTGGGACAAATTAAAGATAACATCCCCAAAGTTTGGATTACCTATGGTATAATGACAATGAAAAAACGCTTGAGATTAGACTATATTCTGTCTGAAATAATAAACGGCATCCAGTATGCCGTTTATTTTGTCAAAAGTAGTATTTGTATGATTCCGAAAAAAAGTAACATAAAATATGTTGGGTTTTTTCGCAATCAATACG
>NZ_CADEPK010000015.1 GCF_902829255.1 Metabacillus niabensis
GGTTAGAGCTATCTATTCCAGAACTAAGAGAACGAATTAAAAATGTAGCAGAAAAGAAACTAGATGATGAAGTGAAATCATTACATATAGAAGAGGTAATTGGAGAAATTATTGATCTTCAATTAGATGAATCAGCGATTTCTATTTTGGAAATCAAAAAAGAGCATGTCTTTAGCAGAAATCAAATAGCTCGTGGACACCATATTTTTGCTCAAGCAAACTCATTAGCAGTAGCAGTAATAGATGACGAATTAGCATTGACAGCTAAAGCAAATATTCGATTTACTCGGCAGGTTAAAGAAAATGAGCGGGTCGTTGCGAAAGCGAAGGTTCTGAAAAAAGAGGTTGAAAAAGGCCGTACATTAGTTGAAGTGAACAGTTTTGTTGGAAGTGAACTAGTTTTTTCAGGTGAGTTTGATATGTATCGCTCAAATTTAATACAAGGTAGGGATTCTTAATGAAGTTAGCGATCGATGCTATGGGTGGAGATAATGCTCCTAATGCGATTGTCGAAGGTGTAATGAAAGCAGTTGGAGCATTTTCGGATTTAGAAGTTACGTTAGTTGGAAATGAAGAGAAAATTAAGCCACTTCTAACCGATAGTACAAGAATATCGATTCTCCATACAGAAGAGGTAATCGAAGGTACAGATGAGCCCGTGAGAGCAGTTAGAAGAAAAAAGAATGCTTCGATGGTATTAATGGCAAACGAGGTAAAAGAAGGTCGCGCTGACGGCTGTATTTCTGCTGGTAATACTGGCGCTCTTATGACCGCTGGATTATTGATTGTGGGCCGTATTGAAGGAATAGAACGCCCTGCTTTATCTCCTACATTACCAACTTTAGATGGGAAGGGATTTTTATTTTTGGATGTTGGAGCAAATGTTGATGCAAAACCTGAACATCTTCTTCAATATGCAATAATGGGATCTGTTTATGCAGAAAGAGTTCGAGGGATCGCAAACCCACGTATTGGTTTATTAAATGTTGGTACAGAGGATAAAAAAGGAAATGACTTAACAAAGCAAACATTCCAGCTATTAAAAGAAACTCAGTCATTAAACTTCATTGGAAATGTTGAATCAAGGGATTTAATGGAATCTGTCGCAGATGTAGTCGTGACTGATGGGTTTACGGGAAATATTGCGTTAAAAACGATTGAAGGTACAGCTTTATCAGTATTTACGATGTTAAAAACGGCGTTAACAAGCAATTTGAAATCAAAAATCGCTGCAAGTATCCTAAAACCGCAATTAAAAATCATTAAACAGCAAATGGATTATTCTGAATATGGGGGAGCTGCATTATTTGGTTTAAAGGCTCCTGTCATAAAGGCACATGGTTCTTCTGATCCAAATGCCATTTACAATGCAATTAGACAAACAAGAGATATGATTTCCAATCAAGTAGCGGAAAAAATTTATGCATCTCTCGAACATAAATAATGTTTAGTAAATCTAGTAATAGGGGGATTTAATAATGACAAAAACTGCATTTGTATTTCCTGGACAAGGTTCACAAGTAGTTGGAATGGGAAAAGACCTGTATGACAATGTCCAAGAATCAAGAGAAATCTTTCATAAAGCAGATGAACGATTAAACGAAAAACTAACTGAATTAATATTTGAAGGTCCACAAGATACGTTAACATTAACATATAATGCCCAACCTGCACTATTAACAACTAGCATTGCAGTATTAGAGCATTTTTCCCGTGAAGGAATAAAGGCCGATTATGTTGCTGGTCATAGTCTTGGTGAATATACAGCATTAGTAGCCGCTGGTGTATTGTCATTTGAAGATGCTGTTTATGCTGTAAAGAAACGTGGACAATTTATGGATCAAGCTGTTCCGGCTGGTCAAGGTGCTATGGCAGCAATTTTAGGAATGCCTGCAGCAGACCTCGAAAAAATAACAGAAGAGGTTACAGAATCCGGATATTCCGTGCAGTTAGCAAATTTAAATTGCCCAGGTCAAATCGTTATTTCTGGTACGGCAATGGGTGTTGAGAAAGCTTCAGCTATCGCAAAGGAAAA
Organism: Metabacillus niabensis; assembly: GCF_902829255.1. Lineage (GTDB taxonomy): Bacteria > Bacillota > Bacilli > Bacillales > Bacillaceae > Metabacillus > Metabacillus niabensis. The sequence continues at coordinate 2,036 of NZ_CADEPK010000015.1, forward strand.
GGGTGCAAAACGAGCGATACCACTTGAGGTGAGTGGTCCTTTCCATTCGGAGCTAATGAAGCCTGCAGCAAACCAATTACAGGACGTTTTATCTGAATTGAACTTTCATGATGCAAAAATCCCTGTTGTCGCAAATGTAACGGCAGAATCGGTTTATCGTCAGGATGAAATAAAAGAATTGCTTGTTAAACAGTTATACTCTCCTGTAAGATGGGAAGAATCTGTAAGAGCGATGATCGATAATGGTGTAACGACATTTATTGAAATAGGACCTGGAAAGGTTTTATCAGGGCTAGTAAAGAAAATAGACCGTTCTGTAAATGTACTAGCAATATCAGATAGAGAAACAATGAATGCAACGATAAGTAAGCTAAAGGGGGAATCCTAATGTTGGAGAACAAAGTAGCTCTAGTAACTGGTGCATCAAGAGGCATTGGTAAAGCAATTGCTATAGAACTTGCAAAAAATGGCGCAAGTGTTGCTGTGAATTATGCTGGTAATGAGGCAAAAGCAAACGAAGTTGTTGATGAGATTAAAGCAAATGGTGGAAATGCTTTTGCAATTCGTGCCGACGTTTCCAACGCTGATGACGTAACTGACATGATTAAGCAGGTAATTAGTCAATATGGACAGCTTGATATTCTTGTAAATAACGCAGGAATTACTAGAGATAATTTAATCATGCGAATGAAGGATTCTGAATGGGATGACGTAATAAATACGAATTTGAAGGGTGTCTTCCTCTGCACAAAAGGAGTAACTCGTCAAATGATGAAGCAACGCTCTGGTCGTATAATTAATATTACCTCTGTAGTAGGTGTGAGCGGTAACCCAGGTCAAGCAAACTATGTAGCAGCAAAAGCCGGAGTTATTGGATTAACGAAAACTTCTGCAAAAGAATTAGCATCTAGAAATATTACAGTTAACGCAGTTGCTCCAGGATTTATTACGACGGATATGACCGATGAACTAACGGATGATTTAAAAGCCGAAATGCTCAAGCAAATCCCATTGGCAAAATTAGGTGAACCTAGTGATATCGCGAATATCGTTACATTCATTGCTTCTGAAAAAAGCAAGTATATTACTGGTCAAACGTTCCATGTCAATGGCGGCATGATTATGTAACCATAGATCGTTGATATACTTAACGTTCAATGCATTTTTTCTAGATTTGCTTATAAAAATAAAAAATGCTAGGATGTTAACTAGTTTTTCTATGAAAGATCACTTATAATACTTGAGGGGAGGTGAAGGAAAATGGCAGATGTTTTAGAACGTGTAACAAAGATTATCGTTGACCGCTTAGGCGTTGATGAAGCAGAGGTAAAACTTGAGTCTTCATTCAAAGATGATCTTGGTGCAGATTCCCTAGATGTAGTTGAGCTTGTTATGGAACTTGAAGATGAGTTCGATATGGAGATTTCTGACGAAGATGCAGAAAAAATCGGTACAGTGGGTGACGCTGTTAACTACATAAATAGCAAACAATAAGAAAGTGTAAGAGACTGTTTAACCAAAGTCTATTCTTTAATGGCGACGAATTGCATGATTATGTAAATAGTTGAATGGATTCTTGCCTGAAAAGGAAGTTGACTTTATCGGTTGTATAACAGTCTCTTCCCCTTTTTTGACCTTAGATAATATGAGAATATTGCAATGGATATACTAATCCAGGATGATGATAAAAGTATTGTCATCAATACCGAAGTTTCTATAAGCCTCTCCATAATTAAAGGTATGAACCTTTTATTATGAAGTGACTTATCGCGATTAGGTCCTTATGTTCATGTTGCAAGAAAAATGGAGGTACCTATGCCAAAACATATTAATTATAAAGAGAGAAGGAACTTTGCAAAAAAGGCAGAGGAATTTAAAAAATTCCAAGAACGGATTGGTCATCACTTTCAAAATGAGAAGCTTTTGTATCAAGCCTTTACACATTCTTCATATGTAAATGAGCATCGGAAAAAACCTTATGAAGATAATGAAAGATTAGAGTTTTTGGGGGATGCAGTTTTAGAGCTGACAATTTCTCAATTTCTTTATAAAAAATACCCGATGATGAGTGAAGGGGAATTAACGAAACTACGTGCAGCAATCGTCTGCGAACCATCTTTAGTATCATTTGCAAATGCTCTTTCCTTTGGAACGCTTGTTTTATTAGGGAAAGGGGAGGAAATGACAGGCGGGCGGACACGTCCTGCTTTACTTGCAGATGTTTTTGAAGCGTTTATTGGTGCATTATTTTTAGACCAAGGCTTAGATGCAGTTATTCGCTTTTTAGACGATTTCGTTATTCCGAAAATTAATGAAGGTGCATTTTCACATGTTATGGACTTTAAAAGTCAGCTTCAAGAGCATGTACAACGAGATACAAAAGGTGTACTAGAATATAAAATTCTTCAAGAACGTGGGCCAGCACATAATCGTGAATTTATTTCAACTGTTTCATTAGATGGAGTTGTTTATGGTACAGGGAGTGGAAGATCAAAGAAGGAAGCAGAGCAACATGCCGCTCAAGAAGCTCTTTCAAAACTTCAACAAATGAATAAATAGTACCGAGGGCATACCAGTGTTCAGATCATATTATCCATACCTATCATTCGTTATTAGGTAAATATGACCCGTTCCTAAGGTTGCCCTTTTTTAATCAAAAATGACTGTTCGCTCTAAAATCATTCATGTCCTTAATATTTGTTAAAAAGAAGTCACCTTTAGTCGACATATTATGATAAAATATGAAAAGATTTGTCGTGTACGAGATTTAAGTACAGAAGAAAATATGTAAGGAGGATCACAATGTTCCTCAAACGATTGGATATTGTAGGATTCAAGTCCTTTGCTGAACGAGTAACCGTTGATTTTGTAAAAGGGGTTACAGCAGTAGTTGGACCAAATGGTAGTGGAAAAAGTAATATAACAGATGGAATTAGATGGGTACTAGGTGAGCAATCAGCAAAATCACTTCGTGGCTCTAAAATGGAAGATATCATTTTTGCTGGTAGTGATACGAGAAAAGGTCTAAATGTTGCCGAGGTTACCCTTACATTAGATAACGAGGATCATTTTCTCCCGATCGATTTTCAGGAAGTAAGTGTTACAAGAAGAGTATATCGTTCGGGAGAAAGTGAATTTTTTATTAATAAGCAAAGCTGCCGCTTGAAGGATATCGTCGATTTATTTATGGATTCAGGTTTAGGGAAAGAAGCTTTCTCGATTATAAGTCAAGGGAAGGTTGAGGAAATCCTTAGCAGTAAATCTGAAGAACGTCGAAGTATTTTTGAAGAAGCAGCTGGAGTATTGAAATATAAATCAAGAAAGAAAAAGGCTGAATATAAATTAGCTGAAACACAGGAAAATTTAAATAGAGTACAAGATATTTTACATGAATTGGAAAGTCAAGTTGAACCTTTGAAAATTCAGGCATCCATTGCAAAAGACTATCTTCAACAAAAAGAAGAGCTGGAAAAAATCGAGGTAGCACTTACTGTTTTTGAAATAGAAGAGCTCCATGCGAAATATGAAGCACTAGCAAAATCAGTTGAAGAAGGAAAAGATCAAGAGCTAGAGCTTACAGCAACGATCCAAAAAAGAGAAGCTGAAGTCGAAAAGATGCGTGACCATATTACAGCATTAGATGATTCGATTGATGAGTTGCAACAGGTTCTTTTGCTGGCTAGTGAAGAATTAGAAAAATTAGAAGGCCGAAAAGAAGTCTTAAAAGAAAGAAAGAAAAATGCGCATCAAAATAAAGAACAATTAACGAAAACAATTGAAGAACTAAAGGAACGAATTGAGCAATTAACAGCCGAAAAGGAAGAGCAGGAGTCACAATACACCACGTATAAGTCTGAGCTCCAACAAATCAAACACGACCTACAGGAAAAACAGAAGCTCATGACTTCCTTTAATCAAAATATTGAAGAGCTAATTGAAGATTTAAAAAGCGAATATTTTGAATTGCTAAATGAACAAGCAACAGCTCGAAATGAGCTGCAATATATCGATGACCAGTTAAGTCAGCAGGAAACAAAAAATGCTAGATTATTAGATTCAAATATGCGCTATGTTACGGAACGCCAAGAAATCATTGAAAAGCGCACAAAAATAGAAGCAAAATACGCACAAATTGAAGCACAATTAGCAGAGCAAATTAAAAGCTTCCGTGATACACAAAATAAACTCGAAAACTTGAAAAACGCTTATCAAAAGAAAGAATCAACTTTATATCAAGCATATCAAATTCTTCAGCAAACTCGTTCAAGAAAAGAAGTTTTAGAATCGATGCAAGAAGACTATGCAGGATTCTTTCAAGGTGTTAAAGAAATATTAAAGGCGAAGGACAAGCTTGAAGGTATTCACGGTGCAGTTGCTGAATTAATTTCAACAGAAAAACAATATGAAGTAGCGATAGAAATTGCCTTGAGCAGTTCCCTTCAGCATGTTGTTGTAGAAGATGAATCATCAGCACGAAAAGCGATTCAATTTTTAAAACAGCATTCATATGGACGTGCGACATTCTTACCGCTTTCAGTCATAAAGGAGCGTTCGATAAGTGCTCATGACTTAAAGGTAATTGAGACTCATCCAGCCTTTGTTGGGATTGCAACGAATCTTGTAACCTATCAACAACAGTTTAAATCAATCATCGGAAATTTATTAGGGACAGTCATTGTGACAGCAGATTTAAAAGGTGCAAATGAGATAGCAAAGCTTATGAACTACCGTTATCGACTTGTCACTCTACAAGGTGATGTCGTGAATCCAGGTGGTTCAATGACTGGTGGTGCTGTAAAGCAAAAAAATAATTCCCTTTTAAGCCGTGGTCGCGAATTGGAAGTAATTAATGAAAAGCTGACAGATATGGAAGAAAAAACGGCCAAGCTTGAGGAAGATGTAAAAGCGGCAAAAGCTACGATCCAAGAGTATGAAATAAATTTAGAAAATTTACGTACTGCCGGTGAACAATTGCGAATTGAAGAGCAAAAGGTTCGCAGTGAAATGCGAGAAATTGAGCTAAATGAAAAAAATATTAATGACCATCTTAAGCTTTATGATGCGGAAAGAGAAACCTTTGAATCTGAAAAGGAAAAGTTTTCTGCAAGGAAAGATGAATTAAATAAAAATCTCTTAGAAATTTCCGCAAAGCTTGAAAAGCTAGATAAAGAGATCGAAGAAATGTCTGCGAAAAAGGCAACAGAGCTAAGCTCAAAAGAGGAATTGCAAAATGAAGTAACTGAGTTAAAGGTGATTCTTGCGAGCAAGCAGCAGGTTTATGAAAACCAAAAGGAAAAGGTTGAACGGATAAATCAGGACCTTGAACAAACAAGACAAAAATTCAAGGAAGCTGAGGAAGATTTCTCATTATTATCATCAGAAATGAATTCAAGCTCTTCTGGGGAAGAAAAGCTTGAAGAAGCAGCAAAGAAAAAGCTGCAGGATAAAACAAAAACGCTCGAATTAATTTCCTCAAGACGTGAGGAAAGACTACAGCTTCAAGCTAAATTAGAGGATGAAGAGCGAGAATTAAAGGAATTAAAGCGACAAGAAAAGCAATTCCAAGAAACATTAAAGGATGAAGAGGTAAAATTAAACCGTCTCGATGTTGAATTAGATAATCGCCTCAATCACCTTCGCGAGGAGTATATGTTAACCTATGAAGGCGCGAAAGAACAGTATACATTAGAAATTGACCCTCAAGAGGCAAGAAAACGAGTGAAATTAATCAAACTTGCAATTGAAGAGCTAGGAACGGTAAACTTAGGGGCAATTGATGAATATGAACGCGTATCTGAACGGTATACGTTTTTAAATGAACAACGAGATGATCTAACAGAAGCGAAGGATACATTATATCAGGTTATTGATGAAATGGATGACGAAATGAAAAAGAGATTTGAACAAACCTTTAATGAAATTCGTTCCCATTTTGAACCTGTTTTCCAAGCGCTTTTTGGCGGTGGACGTGCTGAATTAAAATTAACAGACCCAAATGACTTGTTAAACACAGGTGTCGACATTGTTGCACAGCCACCTGGGAAAAAGCTCCAAAATCTTGGACTACTTTCTGGAGGAGAGCGCGCTTTAACTGCGATTGCGTTATTATTTGCCATCATTAAAGTTAGACCTGTTCCATTTTGTGTTCTTGATGAGGTAGAGGCTGCCCTTGATGAAGCAAATGTATTTCGCTTTGCACAATATTTGAAAAAATTTAGTCATGAAACTCAATTTATTGTGATTACACACCGAAAAGGTACAATGGAAGAGGCGGACGTCCTATACGGTGTCACAATGCAGGAATCTGGTGTATCGAAGCTAGTGTCTGTTAGATTAGAGGAAACAAATGAACTAATACAATCGAGCTGAAAGGACGAACATGTATGAGTTTTTTTAAAAAGCTTAAAGAAAAAATTACCCAACAAAAGGATAGTGTGACAGAAAAATTTAAAGAAGGTTTAACGAAAACAAGGGATTCATTTGCAGGGAAAATGAATGATCTTGTTGCGAAGTATCGTAAAGTCGATGAGGATTTCTTTGAAGAACTTGAGGAGCTTTTGATCACTGCAGATGTTGGCGTATCAACAGTAATGGATTTAATTGATGAATTAAAAATGGAAGTGAAACGTCGTAATATTCAAGACACGAAAGAGGTCCAAGCAGTTATTTCTGAAAAGCTAGTTGAGATTTATCAAGGTGACCAAGAAGAAAAAAACAATGAGCTAAATGTACAGGATGGACAGCTGAATGTTGTGCTATTTGTAGGTGTAAATGGTGTTGGAAAAACGACAACGATTGGTAAATTAGCACATAAGCTTAAAAGTGAAGGGAAGTCTGTTCTTTTAGCAGCTGGAGATACGTTTAGAGCAGGAGCAATCGAGCAATTAGAGGTGTGGGGCGAACGAGTAGGTGTTGATGTTATTAAACAATCTGAAGGCTCTGACCCTGCAGCAGTTATGTATGATGCCGTACAAGCAGCTAAAGCACGTAAAGTAGATGTCCTATTATGTGATACAGCTGGAAGACTACAAAATAAAGTCAATCTTATGAAAGAGCTTGAAAAAGTGAAGCGTGTCATCGAAAAGGAAATACCAGGTGCACCACATGAGGTATTGCTTGTTTTAGATGCAACAACAGGGCAAAATGCAATGACACAAGCGAAGCAATTTTCACAAGCAACAAATGTAACAGGAATTGTCTTGACAAAACTTGATGGAACCGCAAAAGGTGGTATCGTTTTAGCGATTAAAGGAGAGCTTGATATTCCTGTGAAATTAGTCGGTCTTGGAGAAAAAATGGACGACCTGCAAGAATTTAATACAGAACAGTATGTATATGGTCTTTTCTCTGGGATTATTGAAGAGGAAGAGGAATAACAGATACACATATGTGACGATTAAAAAGAGTTACCTACGATAGGTAGCTCTTTTTTTGTCGGTGATGAAGTCAAAACTGCATGCAAAGAACGCAAATGTTGTAATAAAATCAAACAGAAGTATCGGATTACCGTTTTGAGGATTTTTTCAGTGGCTTTGAATCCTTATATATTAAATAGACGCTACTTTTTCTTTCATTTTCTATAAATAACATATGAGAAAATATTTTTATGAAGAAAGGGAAGTGTTTAAAAATGGCAAAATATCGAATGATACGTACGAACTTTTGGAATAACCCGATTGTAGAGGAAGAAATGATTCCTGAGGAAAAATATTTTTACCTTTACCTTCTTACTAATCCACGTACAACACAAATTGGCATTTATCGTATAACGATCAAGCAAATTGCATTTTCATTAGGATTTCCGATTGATAGTGTCAAACTGTTAATGGACCGGTTCATTTATCATTATAAGCTAATCCGCTATAATCCGGAGACAAGGGAGCTCGCAATAAAAAATTGGGGGAAAGAGAATCAACTGAAGGGCGGGAAGCCTGTAATGGATTGTATAACGAAGGAATTAAAAGAAGTCAACGACATTTCACTTATTCAATATGTTTCAGAATCGATCGATAGACAGGAAATTCGCAATCTCTATGAATCCTTTTGTAAATCTGGAAATTCCTTTAACAAGGAAGAGTGTGACAAAAATGAGGAGCATGCATGTCAAGGACCTGAATGTAATGAAGCTTCATTGTACCTTTTTACGATACGTGGGGAAAAAGAAAAACAAAAAGAAAAACAAAAAGAAAATAAAAAAGAAAAACAACAACAAAAACAGAAAGAGCTTTCCCCTAATTTAGACAATGATCCGAATCGAGAGGAACAATCAAAAATAGAGAATCATGTAAAACTTCAAAAATCAAAACATGTGAAAGACATTGTTGAGTTTTGGGACAACAATGGATTCGGAGTTTCAAATATTCATGCAAAAGAGCAGTTGTTGTTGTGGTTAGATAACCAAAGCTTTTCACAGCCTAACGATGTGATTTTAAAAGCTTTAGAGTTATCTTGTGCAAATAACAAGCGGAGGTTGAACTATGTCGTTGGAATTCTTAAAAATTGGAAAAATAGCTCATTACTGACTGTCGAAGAAATTGAAGCAGAAGAGCAAAATGGGCAGTATGAACGAACAAGGCAATTAGCGGAAGCAATTCCCGCTGGAAGAGCTATTCCAAGTGGCTTTACTCTTGATATTACAGCAGGTGAGATGGGTACTGACAAAAGGTTAATATTTATGCTTGAGGAAGAGAATATTCCTGTATAAGGAACTAGGATTAGCCTTAATAGCTAGAAAGTAGCCAGCAAAAGAAATCACGGACAATTTATGAATGTCTGATCAGAGTATTATCATGTCCAGTTCTTTCTGAATATAGAAATACCCAGCAAAAAACGTTTTCAAGTAAGTCTTACTTGTTTATACTTGACAACATAATATTCGGATTGTAGACTATAAAGATGTAAAGGTAATTCACTTAACAAAGGAGTGATACGGCATGATGCTTGAAAAAACGACTAGGCTTAATTACTTGTTTGATTTTTATCAATCACTATTAACGCCTAAGCAAAAAAGCTATATGTCGTTATATTACTTGGATGATTACTCCCTGGGTGAAATTGCGGAAGAATATAATGTGAGTAGACAAGCTGTTTACGATAACATTAAGCGAACTGAAGCAATGCTGGAGCAATATGAAGAAAAGCTATTATTATTTCAAAAATTTCTAAAGCGACAAGAGCTAATGAGTAAATTACGAGAGCATACTGCAGGTACCAAAAACAGTATGGAAGTTGATGCATTGCTTAGCGAACTTGAGAAATTAGATTAGGAGGCGGCATTATGGCATTTGAAGGATTAGCCGACCGACTGCAAAATACGATGGCGAAAATTCGCGGTAAAGGAAAAGTTTCCGAAGCGGATGTAAAAGAAATGATGAGAGAGGTTCGTCTTGCCCTGCTAGAGGCTGATGTTAACTTCAAAGTCGTAAAAGACTTCATTAAACGTGTAAGTGAACGCGCTGTTGGTCAAGAGGTTATGAAAAGCTTAACACCTGGTCAACAAGTCATTAAGGTTGTTAAAGAAGAACTTACCGAGTTAATGGGGGGAGAGCAAAGCAAAATTGCTGTGTCAACTCGTCCTCCTACAGTCATTATGATGGTTGGTTTACAAGGTGCTGGTAAAACAACTACCTCTGGAAAACTAGCTAACCTATTACGAAAAAAGTACAATCGTAAGCCGTTGTTAGTTGCTGCTGACATTTATCGTCCCGCTGCAATTAAACAGTTGCAAACGTTAGGCAAACAGTTAGATATGCCTGTTTTTTCGTTAGGTGATGAAGTTAGTCCAGTAGAAATAGCAACAAAGGCCCTTGAACACGCGAAGGAAGAGCACCTTGATTATGTCATTATTGATACTGCGGGTAGACTTCATATCGATGAAACATTAATGGAGGAACTTGAGCAGGTTAAAGCGATCGCAAAACCGGATGAAATATTCCTTGTCGTCGATGCTATGACTGGTCAAGATGCAGTAAACGTCGCAAAAAGCTTCAATGAACAACTAGGCTTAACAGGTGTTGTGTTAACAAAACTTGATGGTGATACTCGAGGTGGGGCAGCATTATCAATCCGCTCTGTGACAGAGACACCTATTAAATTTGTCGGTCTTGGAGAAAAGCTTGATGCCTTAGAAGCGTTTCATCCAGAACGGATGGCTTCGAGAATTCTCGGCATGGGCGATGTTCTTACGTTAATTGAAAAGGCCCAGTCAAATGTTGATGCTGAAAAAGCGAAAGAGCTTGAGCAAAAAATGCGAACAGCTTCTTTTACCTTTGACGATTTTCTTGAACAATTAGGCCAGGTTCGTAATATGGGACCATTGGAAGACTTATTAGGCATGCTTCCCGGAGCGAACAAAATGAAAGGTCTTAAAAATGTTCAAGTCGATGAAAAGCAAATAAGTCATGTTGAGGCAATCATTCGCTCAATGACAAAGGCTGAAAAGCAAAATCCTGAAATCATGAATGCTTCAAGAAAAAAGAGAATTGCGAAAGGAAGCGGAACGTCTGTACAAGAAATCAACCGCCTCTTAAAGCAATTTGAAGATATGAAAAAAATGATGAAGCAAATGACGAACATGACAAAAGGAAAGAAAAAAGGCTTTAAATTTCCGTTTATGTAAAAAGAAAAACGGAAGCGATCTAGACAAAAAAATAGTTGTAAAGCTATTATTTTAAAGGAATTTTCTTCTGACAAGAAAAAAACCTTTACATCTAATCATTTATTTGATAATATACTATCTTGTTGAAACATTTTCGGAGGTGCTTTATAAAATGGCAGTTAAAATTCGTTTAAAACGTATGGGAGCAAAAAAATCTCCTTTTTATCGTATTGTAGTAGCAGATTCTCGTTCACCACGTGATGGACGTTTTATCGAGGTTGTTGGAACATACAATCCTGTTGCACAACCAGCAGAAGTTAAAATCAATGAAGAATTAGCATTAAAATGGATGCAAAATGGTGCTAAACCTTCTGATACAGTTCGTAACTTGTTTTCAAAAGAAGGCATTATGGAGAAATTCCATAACGCAAAATTAAGCAAGTAATGACTGTTCAAGAGATGAAAGAGTTAATCGAAGCAATTGTTAAGCCACTTGTTGATTCACCTGATGAGATTGAAATAACTGAAATCGAATCAGATAATCAAATTACTTATCGCCTATCTATTGATAAGCAAGATATAGGCAAAGTAATTGGTAAACAAGGCCGTATAGCAAAAGCAATTCGAACTGTTGTTTATGCAGCAGGATCTAATTCATCTAAAAGAATTCAACTTGAAATCAATGACAAAAAAGGGTGAGGATGGTCCTCCCCCTTTTTTGTATTTATCCTGTACATTTAAACATGTAATCTAAAATTTTTTTAATTCATCTGATAGAACTGATTAACGGTAGATACCTCTACTAAAAAGCTCTTAATTTTACGTGTATCATTATCTTTCATAATATATTAAAAAGTTCTTATAAGTATGAAGCTCTTATAGGGGAGGAACACTAATGAATATACTCCGCCAAGTCTATGTAAAACAGGTAATTACTGAGACAAGTAAGCAAACGTTAATCACACAATTCTCAAATAAAAAGGTCTTTTTAGAGCAAGAATGTGATCGTTTATACTTTGAATATAAAAAGGTTGAAAAAACGAACAAACAGCTTGCTGTACAATATTTAAAGGAAATTGAAAAAAGACGTGAGAAAATAAAGCTAGTAGAGTTTCAACTGCAGCAAGTACATACGTTACCACTTGGAAGTGAATTGAAGGAAAAGGAAGTAGGGGCAATCTTTGAGGTGAAGGTTGGGGATAATTGGGATGAATTAATGAAAGAAAAAACGATTGTTATAAAAGATGGCATAGTAGAACAAATACGTCTGAGGTGAAAAATAAATGAGCGAAAAATGGTTTAATGTCGGAAAAATCGTTAATACCCATGGGATTAGAGGGGAAGTTCGTGTTATTTCTAAGACAGATTTCGCGGATGAAAGATATCAACCTGGTAATACATTATATATTTTTAAAGAAGGCTCACAAGAACCAATAAAGGTCGTAGTTGAAAGTCACCGAGTTCATAAAAACTTTGACTTGCTAACCTTTGAGGGAATGCACTCGATTCAAGATGTCGAACAATTTAAAGGCTCATTATTAAAGGTTGATGAAAATCAATTATCGGAATTAGATGAGGGAGAATATTATTTCCACGAAATCATTGGTTGTAATGTGTATACTGACAATGGTGAAGAAATTGGAACTATTCGCGAGATCCTTGCTACTGGAGCGAATGACGTTTGGGTTGTAAAGAGAAAAGTGGGGAAGGATTTACTAATTCCTTATATTGATGAAATTGTCAAAGAGATTGATATAGACGAGAAAAAAATAATTATCACGCCAATGGAAGGGTTATTGGACTAATGAAAATAGACTTTTTAACACTTTTTCCAGAAATGTTTCATGGTGTATTAAATGAATCCATTTTAAAGAAGGCGCAAGAAAAGGAAGCTGTCTCTTTTCGAGTTATTAATTTTCGGGAGTATTCTGAGCATAAACACCATACAGTTGATGATTACCCATATGGTGGTGGGGCTGGAATGGTACTTAAACCTCAACCTATCTTTGATGCAGTTGAGGAAATTAAGAAGCAATCAGCATCTAACCCGAAAATCATTCTCGTTTGTCCTCAAGGTGAGAGATATACACAACGAAAAGCAGAGCAATTAGCGAAGGAAGATCATTTGCTTTTTATTTGTGGTCATTATGAAGGATATGATGAAAGAATTCGGGAGCATCTCGTAACGGATGAAATTTCTATCGGTGACTTTGTTTTAACAGGTGGAGAACTTGCTTCAATGGTCATTGCGGATAGTGTTGTTCGATTATTGCCTGGAGTTCTAGGGAATGTTGATTCTCCTGTTTTAGATTCTTATAGTTCTGGATTGCTAGAGCATCCCCATTATACAAGACCTGCTGATTTTCGTGGGATGAAGGTGCCGGAAGTGCTCTTATCAGGAAATCATAAGCGTATTGAGGAATGGAGAGAGCTTGAGTCGCTAAGGAGAACCTACACAAGAAGACCCGATTTATTAGAAACATATCCATTAACCGAAAGACAAAAGTCAATTATTAAACAGTGGAAAAATGAGAACTAGCTATTGTTTTCATTTTGCCTATATGGTATTATAAATCTTGTGACTTGCTAACATACTTTGTTTAGCAGTCTGTAAAACGATGTTCCGCTGCAATTAATAGATATTGGAATGAGCATCTGTTGGAAGGAGTTGAAAACGATGCAAAAACTAATTGAAGAAATCACAAAAGAACAATTAAAAACTGATTTACCTTCTTTCCGTCCTGGTGATACAGTACGTGTACACGTTAAAGTTGTTGAGGGTACTCGTGAGCGTATTCAGGTATTCGAAGGTGTTGTGATTAAGCGTCGTGGTGGTGGAATTAGCGAAACTTTCACAGTCCGTAAGATTTCTTATGGTGTTGGTGTTGAGCGTACTTTCCCTGTACACACACCAAAAATCGCGAAATTAGAAGTAATGCGTCGCGGTAAAGTTCGCCGTGCGAAACTTTATTACCTACGTAAATTACGTGGTAAAGCTGCACGTATTAAAGAAATTCGATAAGATTGCTTAGTGTATACTAAGTCTCATATATGGGTCAGTAGCAAGCTGCTGTCCGTATAATGAAAAGGAGCTTGTTTTCTAACAAGCTCCTTTTTCATCTCATAATCCTCGCCATTCAAATTTCAATAAAATATACATATATAGACTAATGGTGTAATGAAGAAAAGGAAGATTGCAGCGTAAGTGAATAGGGAATAGTAAACGTAAATATGGTTGTATTTTCATGATTAGAGTGGGTGGTTAAATGACAAAAAAGAAAAATGAACTTCTTGAATGGCTAAAAGCATTACTTATTGCTATTGCTTTCGCTGCCGTCATAAGGTACTTCTTTTTTGCGCCGATTGTTGTAGACGGAATCTCTATGATGCCAACTTTACATACACAGGATAGAATGATCGTTAATAAATTTTCCTATAAGATTGGTGAACCGAAACGGTTTGACATTGTTGTTTTTCATGCAACAGTTGATAAAGATTATATTAAAAGAGTCATTGGTTTGCCAGGAGATAAGGTTGAATACATAGATGATACGTTATATATCAATGGTGAAAAATATGAGGAGCCATATCTTGACAAGTACAAGGAGCAATTGATTGATGGTCCTTTAACAGAGCCGTTTGATTTAGAAAGCATCATCGGTCAATCGACTGTTCCAGAAGGTCACATTTTCGTCATGGGGGACAATCGTAGACAAAGTAAAGACAGCCGCCATATTGGTGTTGTTCCTATAAGTGAAGTTATGGGGAAAGCGAGTCTCGTTTACTGGCCGATTTCAAACTTCCGATTTGAATAAAAGAAAGAAGGTGTAAAGAATGACAATCCAATGGTTTCCCGGACATATGGCTAAGGCGAGAAGACAGGTTACCGAAAAAATAAAATTAATTGATATCGTTTTTGAACTTGTCGACGCAAGAATACCGATGTCATCAAGAAATCCAATGATTGATGAAATTATTTCATCAAAGCCACGGATCGTTTTATTGAATAAAGCAGATAAAGCAGATGCAGCCATTACAAAGCAATGGCTAGAGTACTTTAATGATAAGGATATTCCTGCGATTGCAATTGATGCACAAACAGGAACAGGACTAAAACAAATTACAACACTTTCGAAAGAACTGCTAAAAGCTAAATTCGATAAGATGGCTGAAAAAGGAATAAAGCCTCGTGCAATACGTGCCCTCATTATCGGTATTCCGAATGTTGGAAAATCCACATTAATAAATAGACTTGCTAAGAAAAATATAACGAAAACTGGAGACAGACCTGGAGTAACGACTGCCCAACAATGGGTCAAGGTCGGAAAAGAGCTTGAATTATTAGATACTCCTGGAATACTTTGGCCGAAATTTGAAGATCAACTCGTAGGTTTTAAACTTGCAACTACTGGGGCGATTAAGGATACCATTTTAAATCTTCAGGAAATAACGGTGTTTGCTCTAAACTTTTTGAAGGACCATTATCCAAACAGATTAAAGGAAAGGTATTCAATTGATGAGATACCGGACGATATTGTCGATCTGTTTGATGAAATAGGGAAAAAGCGTGGGTGTGTTATTTCAGGTGGTCAAATCGATTATGATAAAACATCTGAATTGGTTCTTAGAGAAATCCGAACTGATAAATTAGGAAGATTATCGTTTGAAATCCCGGAAAATTTCCAAGAAGAGTAGAAATTATGTAGGCTAAGGCTCGCGAGCGTAAATACTGGCGAGCCTTATTTATGTAAACTTTTTAGTAAAAGGCTATGTTAGAGGGCTAATGTTATCGTTTTATTCACTTTGTTCATTCGAGCGGATATATGAGACTTCTACATAAAGATGTGTGTTAATAGGTGAGCCCATAGTAGCTTAAGCTGTAGAGGCACTACAAGCTGCTCACGGAAATCAACAGCCAGGTGTAAGAGAGCATAGTAAAAAGAAGAATTACCTTTATATATGGCAAAAGCTGCCGATAATACATATAGAGAGGGAAACATGAAGGTGTGAAATGATGCAATTAACGACAAAGGAAATCCAGAACAGGTTAGCAAACACAACAACTATTGACGATCCGTTTTTAGAGGAATGTAAGACTGATTCCAGAAAAGGGGTCCAACAACTTGTCCAAAAATGGTTAAAAAACTATGAACAGGAAAAACGTTTACAGCAACAGTTTTATCAAATGCAAAAATATGAACGGATTGCTTGGGAAAAGGGCTATCATTTTATTGCAGGAATTGATGAGGTTGGGAGAGGACCGTTGGCAGGCCCAGTAGTTGCAGCAGCAGTCATTTTAAATAAGGAATGCTATTTACCAGGATTGACAGATTCCAAAAAGCTTACAAAGGCAGCAAGGGAAAAATACTTTGATTTAATCAAGGAAAATGCTGTAGCAATTGGGATCGGTATTGTTTCAGCGAAGATAATTGATGAAATAAATATATATGAAGCTACGAAACTAGCAATGAAACAAGCGATTGGAAATTTGGACATTGCCCCTGACTATTTATTAATAGATGCAATGAAACTAGATGTACCTATCGAGCAAGAATCAATTATCAAAGGGGACGCAGCAAGTATTTCAATTGCTGCTAGTTCGGTTATCGCGAAGGTAACAAGAGATAAAATGATGATGGAGCTAGCAGAGGAATATCATCAATATGGCTTTGACAAACATATGGGATATGGGACACAAACACATCTAGAAGCATTAAAACTCCACGGTGTAACAGACCATCATCGAAAAAGCTTTGCCCCAATAAAAGAGTTGGTCAAAGCAAACGTATAGTAAAATTGAGAGGGATAGGGACATGGAGCAAACAACTGGATTATCGAATCTAATAAGACAGACTTTTTCTAATTTAAAAAATTCCCAACCTCAACTGACATTAAAGGAAAATCAGGTGGTATTAGGTCAAGTGCAAAAGCTATTCCCTGAGCAAAAAGCACTTATACAGATCGGCCAAGCAACACTTGTTGCTCAACTAGAAACAGCGATCAAAGGTAATGAAAGCTATTGGTTTACTGTAAAAGGCACAGAACATACAGGGCTCAAGTTAAAGGTTATGAAACAGGTAGAAGGTTTACTTACTAATAAAATCGATACTGCGAAAGATTTACTGGAAGTATTTCAGTTGAAAAATACAAAGCAAAATCTAGCATTAACTAGGGAAATTTTAAAAGAAAATATCCCTATTACAAAGGAACAATTAGTAGCAGCAACAGATGTATTAAAAAATACGCCTAATACAATGTCATCCCAAGCGATTCATGCGATTGTTTTTGCCTTGAAGCAGAATTACCCAATATCAAATGAAATCATAAAATCATTAATGAGTATTCAAACTAGTACACCGCTAGTACAGCAAATTGATAAGGTGCTTCAATTAATACAAGCAGAAAATAATCAGTCTGGTGCAATAAAACAATTATATAATGTATTGTCAAATCTAACCGAAAATCAAACCGATCATTTTGACAAAAAGCTACTAGATTTAATGAAGAATCCCGAACAATTAAATGGTCACACACTTTCTAGCAAAGAGGTTCTGAATTTAAAAGAGCTGCACGTAAAATTAACGATGAATAACGATGAGCAAATAAAAAGCATGCTAAAACAAGCGTTACAGCAAAATGAATATGGAATTGAAAAACCACAAATAGAGCAAGCTAGTTCATTACCTATTAAAGAGAATCAAAAATTAACGATGAGTAATCTCGAGCAATTAAAAACTTTACTCAATCAGTTAGTCCAACAAAACGAGCAGCCATTAAATAAAACGGGGTTAACCCAGCCTAGTAGTGCAACAATTCAGTTTAAGGAAAATCAACTGCTGTTAAGCCAGGATGAAATCATGCTTATTCGTAAATTAGCAGCTAATGTCCCCCTTTTGTCTGCGAAGGAAAATGTTTTGGATTTATTTAAAACATTAGATAACAAAATTGGATTACAAGATGAAGTGAAATTATGGGATCAGTTAATGAAAGGAAAAGAGCTAGAAGGTTTATTATCACTGAAAAACAGTCTAATAGCTGCTAGGAATGAAATTGTTTCAACGTTAGCTCGAGAAGAGGTAGACCAATTGATTCATAGGTTTAATGGGCAAACGTTAATTCAGCAAGATAATGGTCCGACTCAACAGTTTATTAGCCAATACCCTCTTTTTTTACCTCACCATCAAACAGACCTGACAATTCAATGGGATGGAAAAAAACGAGAGGATGGTAGTATAGATCCTGCATTCTGCCGGATCATATTTTTCTTAAGTTTGCCAAGATTAAAAGATGTCATGATTGATGTGCAAATACAAAATAGAGTGATGAATATCTCAATCCTCAACAATAATTCAGTATTGGCAGCGTTAGTTGCTAGTAAAAGTGAAGTATTAAAACAAACGTTAGAAACGATGAATTACCGAATTTCATCAATTGCAGTTAAACCATTTGAAAAAGAAAATAAGGTCAATATTGCTAACCAAGTACAAACAATAAAATCCTCACCATTCTATCAAGGAGTTGATTTGAAAATATGATGAGCAGTGAAGGGGGGAAGCCTAAAAAAGCGATCGCGTTAAAATATGAACCTACTAAAGAGGAAGCACCAAGAGTCATTGCAAAGGGGAAAGGGCATTTTGCAGAAGACATTCTTGAGGCAGCTAAAAAGAATAACGTTCATATACAAGAGGATCCGGCTCTTATAGAGCTTCTTTCAACGTTGGAAATTCATCAACAAATTCCTGAAGAATTATATGAAGCGGTAGCAGAAATATTTGCCTTCATTTATAAATTAGACAAAAGTCTGTAGGGGGAGTTTGCTTCCCCTAATATCTCCAAATGCTCGAAACTTCTCTTTTTAAATCCTCAAAAGAATAACTCTTCAAAAATACCTTTTTTGAAAAAATAAAATTAATATTTAATAAAGGATTTTACTATTTTAAATTGAACGCTAGACAAGGCATAAAAGATTAATATAAAATGAAAGCGCAGTATATTTTTTATTCTTGCAAATTGTTAGGAGGATGGCAAATGAATATCCATGAGTACCAAGGGAAAGAACTCCTACGTAAATACGGAGTTTCTGTACCAAATGGACGAGTGGCTTTTTCTGTAGATGAAGCAGTTGAAGCTGCAAAAGAACTTGGAACAGAAGTAGTGGTAGTGAAGGCTCAAATCCATGCAGGTGGACGCGGAAAAGCTGGTGGGGTAAAAGTTGCTAAAAACCTTGATGAAGTTCGTACATATGCTGAAGAAATTCTCGGTAAAACTTTAGTGACACACCAAACAGGTCCTGAAGGGAAAGAAGTTAAACGCTTACTTATCGAAGAGGGCTGTGACATTAAAAAAGAATATTACGTTGGGCTTGTCTTAGACCGTGCTACATCACGTGTTGTTCTTATGGCTTCTGAAGAAGGCGGAACAGAAATTGAGGAAGTAGCCGAAAAGACACCAGAAAAAATCTTTAAAGAAGTTATTGATCCAGCTGTTGGTCTACAAGGCTATCAAGCTAGAAGAATTGCATTTAATATTAATATTCCGAAAGAATTAGTTGGAAAAGCAGCTAAGTTTATGATGGGCTTATATCAGGTATTTGTAGAAAAGGATTGTTCGATCGCTGAAATCAATCCTTTAGTAGTTACTGGTGATGGCAATGTAATGGCACTTGATGCAAAATTAAATTTTGATTCAAATGCATTATATCGAAATAAAGATATTGTTGAATATCGTGATTTAGAAGAAGAGGATCCAAAGGAAATTGAAGCATCGAAATATGATTTAAGCTATATATCATTAGATGGCAATATCGGCTGTATGGTTAATGGAGCAGGTCTTGCGATGTCTACTATGGATATTATTAAGTACTATGGCGGCGAACCTGCAAACTTCCTTGATGTTGGGGGCGGTGCAACGGCAGAAAAGGTAACTGAAGCATTTAAAATTATCCTTTCTGACCAAAACGTAAAAGGGATTTTCGTCAACATCTTTGGTGGCATTATGAAATGTGATGTTATTGCAGAAGGTGTTGTTGAGGCAACAAAACAAGTTGGTCTGGAAATTCCGCTTGTTGTACGTCTTGAAGGAACAAATGTTGAATTAGGTAAGAAAATTTTAAATGAATCTGGTTTAAATATTACTTCTGCAGAGTCAATGGCTGACGGTGCACAAAAAATCGTTTCATTAGTAGGGTAAGAAAGGCAGGGGACAAACATGAGTGTATTTATTAATAAAGATACAAAAGTAATCGTACAAGGGATCACTGGTTCAACAGCACTTTTTCATACGAAACAAATGCTAGAATACGGTACGAAGATTGTCGGTGGTGTAACTCCTGGTAAAGGTGGAACAGAAGTAGAGGGTGTTCCAGTATTTAACACTGTTCAAGAAGCGGTTAAAGCTACAGGAGCTAATGCCTCTGTTATTTATGTACCTGCTCCTTTCGCTGCTGATGCGATTATGGAAGGTGTAGATGCAGAATTAGATTTAGTTATTTGTATTACTGAGCATATTCCTGTCATGGATATGGTAAAAGTGAAGCGTTATATGGAAGGGAAAAAGACTCGTCTAGTAGGACCAAACTGTCCAGGGGTTATTACACCTGAAGAATGTAAAATCGGCATTATGCCTGGATATATTCATAAAAAAGGACATGTTGGGGTTGTATCCCGTTCTGGAACACTTACTTATGAAGCTGTTCACCAATTATCACAAGCCGGCATCGGTCAATCGACTGCTGTAGGAATTGGTGGTGACCCTGTTAATGGCACGAACTTCATCGATGTATTAAAAGCGTTTAATGAAGATGATGATACATATGCTGTTATCATGATTGGTGAAATTGGTGGTACAGCGGAAGAAGAGGCTGCTGAATGGGTGAAAGCAAATATGACAAAGCCTGTTGTCGGCTTCATCGGCGGGCAAACAGCACCTCCAGGAAAACGTATGGGCCATGCAGGGGCCATTATTTCTGGTGGTAAAGGAACAGCTGAAGAGAAAATTAAAACAATGAATGCTTGTGGCATTAAAGTAGCGGAAACTCCATCAGTTATGGGAGAAACGTTGATTTCTGTTCTTGAAGAGCAAGGTTTATTGGAAAAATGTAAAACACATTAATTTCTACTATATAAAAGGACAGGTTGATAGCCTGTCTTTTTTTGGATGATATTAAGCCATATTTGAAGTAGGAGTGAATAGGAAAACTCATTAAAGCTGTGACAAAGAAAACGGTATATAATTGCCACATATTCTTGACTCTAATAATGAAAGTGAATGAAACCGAAATTAACGGAGGACAAGCATGGATGTAAAAACTAAAAGGTTATTTATATTATCGCATTGCAAAAGGATAAATAAACAATTACTTTCTCGTTTAAGCACCCAGGACTCAAGCTTCCATTCGTTTTTAATGCTTAACGAAGATGAATGGGAAATGAAGTTTCATATAGAAAAAGAGACGATTCGTTTAATAAAACAAGAATATCGTTCATATTCGTTTGAAGAGCTATATACAACCTATCAAAAACAAAATATATCTTTTCTACCTATTTTTGATGAAAAATATCCTTCATTATTAAAAGAAATTCCAGACCCACCTCCATATTTATATTATAAAGGCGATATACGTCTATTGGACACACTTTATCACCTTAGCGTTGTAGGAACAAGGCATCCAACTAATTACGGCCAGAAGGCGCTTGAAACCGTCTTAAAGCCACTTATAAATATGAACTGGGTAATCGTAAGTGGATTAGCGAAAGGAATTGATACGTTTGCTCACGAAGCAGCAATCGCTCATGGTGGTAAAACAGTTGCTGTGATTGCAGGAGGATTAAATCACCTTTATCCTCGGGAAAATAGGCCATTAGCAAACCAATTGATGGAACATCATCTTATCCTCTCTGAACATTCTCCTTCAACTCCTCCACAGAAATGGCATTTTCCAAAGAGAAACCGTATTATAAGTGGATTATCGTTGGGAACGTTAATTGTACAAGCGAAGAAGCGGAGCGGCTCGTTAATTACTGCTTATCAAGCATTAGAACAAAATCGAGAAGTTTTTGCGATACCAGGCTCGATTTTTGACGATTTTAGTGCTGGGACAAATGAACTAATTCGCAATGGTGCAAAATTAGTCATGGATGCAAATGATATCTTAGAAGAATTCTATTTAAAATGATGGAAAGATGGAATAAAGCTCTGTTTTTCGAAAAATAAACCCAATTGAACAAACAGTTAGTCTCCAACATTTAAAATAAGAAAGGAAAAAGTGGAGGGGAGAAACATCATTGTGAAAAGAAATAAGCCAAATGCTGCGTTGATACCATTAAAATTTTTATTGACAAAGCGCAAAATGTGACTAAAAGAAGAGAGCAATTCGAATAAATATTGTGAATATATATATTCATTCACTTTATTTTAGGA
>NZ_CADEPK010000016.1 GCF_902829255.1 Metabacillus niabensis
TAATAACTCAATTTATAAAGCAATATAGACCATAGTTCACAAAAAGGTTTATCTGTTTTAGTGCTACCCGCTTGTAAAGCTTATGAAGACATTATTTTCGTCAATTTGACAGGCTTGACAAGAAAAATTCACACATTTACAATTAAGATGTATATTTTACAATTTTGTAGAATGTTGATTGAAGCATTTTGAAAGCAAAAATGTTGGTACTTGAATTTGTCTTCTTAAATAATAGTTCATAAGACGTAAAGTTCAACATGATACGAAAGCTTTGAGCTGTATGTTGACAACTTATAATTGAACAATGTACATGCCGACACTTTAATCTAGAAAAAACAAGTTCATAGCAAGAGGAGGTGTAATGATGGAAGTTGTATCAATACTCATCTCCATTTTGCTTGGCCTAATCGTCGGTGCAGTTGTTGGCTATTTTGTTCGTAAATCAATTGCTGAAGCAAAAATTGCAGGTGCAAACCATGCAGCTGAGCAGATTCTTGAAGACGCAAAGCGTGATGCGGAAGCAACGAAAAAAGAAGCACTTCTTGAAGCGAAAGATGAAATTCACAAGTTGCGAACAGATGCAGAAAAAGAAGTTCGTGAAAGACGAAATGAGCTTCAGAAACAAGAAAATCGCTTATTACAAAAAGAAGAGAATCTAGACCGAAAAGATGAGTCTTTAGATAAACGTGAAGTTATCCTAGAGAAAAAAGAAGATTCTCTGAATCAAAGACAACAGCATATTGAAGAGATGGAAAGCAAAGTGGACGAGATGGTGCGTAAGCAGCAATCAGAGCTTGAACGCATTTCTAGCCTTACACGAGATGAAGCAAAATCAATCATACTTGAAAAGGTTGAAAATGAGCTCACACATGATATTGCAATCATGATTAAAGACAGTGAAAATCGTGCAAAGGAAGAAGCAGACAAAAAGGCTAAAGAAATCCTGTCACTTGCTATTCAGCGATGTGCAGCAGATCATGTGGCAGAAACAACTGTATCTGTTGTAAATCTCCCAAATGATGAAATGAAGGGTCGTATAATTGGCCGTGAGGGACGGAATATTCGTACACTTGAAACATTAACAGGAATCGACTTAATTATCGATGATACTCCTGAAGCTGTTATTTTATCAGGATTTGATCCAATTCGTAGAGAAACAGCAAGATTGGCATTAGACAAGCTTGTTCAGGATGGACGTATACATCCTGCTCGTATTGAAGAGATGGTTGAAAAATCCCGTAGAGAAGTGGATGAATATATTAGAGAAGTTGGAGAGCAAACCACATTTGAAGTGGGTGTTCACGGTCTTCATCCTGATTTAATAAAAATCCTTGGTCGACTTAAATTTCGAACAAGCTACGGTCAAAACGTGTTGAAGCATTCAATGGAAGTTTCTTTCTTAGCGGGGCTAATGGCATCGGAACTTGGAGAAGATGTATTATTAGCGAAACGAGCAGGTCTCCTTCATGATATTGGTAAAGCAATTGACCATGAAGTAGAAGGAAGCCATGTTGAGATTGGTGTTGAGCTTGCTACAAAATACAAGGAACATCCAGTCGTAATTAATAGTATTGCTTCACATCACGGAGACACAGAACCAACGTCTATTATTGCTGTAATCGTTGCAGCAGCAGATGCATTATCAGCTGCAAGACCTGGTGCACGTAGTGAAACATTAGAAAATTATATACGTCGCCTTGAAAAGCTCGAGGAAATCTCTGAATCTTATGAAGGTGTTGAAAAGTCATTTGCTATCCAAGCAGGACGTGAAGTCCGAATTATTGTAAAACCTGATAGCATTGATGATTTACAAGCACACCGCTTGGCACGTGACATCCGAAAAAGAATTGAAGAAGAGCTCGATTATCCTGGTCATATTAAAGTTACGGTTATTCGTGAAACAAGAGCAGTTGAATATGCAAAATAAAGTGGGGCAGAAATGCGCCACTTTATTTTTTTGTAAAACTATGTGAGAATAAATAAGCAAAGAAGTAAAAGACGAAATACTAAGATGAATTAATTGCAAAGAATTGAGGAAATAAAAATGAAAATATTGTTTGTGGGAGATGTTTTTGGTTCACCAGGCCGTCAAATGGTAAAGGAATATCTACCAAAGTTAAAAACAAAATATAATCCACATGTTGTCATCATTAATGGCGAAAATGCAGCACACGGTAAAGGGATTACTGAAAAAATCTATCAACAATTTATAGATAGTGGTGCACATGTTATAACGATGGGAAATCATACTTGGGATAATCGAGAAATATTTGAATTTATTGATCGCGCACATCAAATGATACGACCTGCAAACTTTCCAGAAGATAATCCGGGTAAAGGGATGGTATTTGTTACGAGCGCAGGTAAAGAAGTGGCGGTCATTAATTTGCAAGGGCGTGCTTTTTTACCTCCAACAGATTGTCCATTTAAAAAAGCTGACGAATTAATTAAAGAAGCTAAAAAGCGAACATCCATTATTTTTGTTGATTTTCATGGAGAGGCAACAAGTGAAAAACAAGCGATGGGATGGTATTTAGATGGAAGAGTGTCAGCTGTAGTTGGTACACATACACATGTTCAAACAGCAGACGAACGAATTCTTGACAAAGGAACAGCTTATATTTCTGATGTCGGAATGACAGGACCTTACGATGGTATTTTAGGGGTAAACCGTGAAATGATTATGAAAAGGTTTTTAACAAATCTACCAGTAAGACATGATGTTGCAGATGGTCGCACACAGCTAAGCGCTGTCGTAATAGATATTGATGATAAAACGGGTAAGGCCAAGAAAATTGAACGAATTCTTATTAATGATGATCACATGTTTTTTGAGTAAAAAGAAAGATGCATTTCTTTCTTATAATTTCATGCCTTTAATTGCTATTTTACAATTTATTTATTAATACTTTTTCTAGAATATTATCGCTTTTATAAACATGTAAAGGTTATTGGAGCATAAGTTCAAAATTTCTACTGGTTGCGTAGGATAAGTGAGACGTAAGCAGGTGCTTAAACCAAAAAGATTCTCCACCAAGCACTGTAAGAGGAATTCAAGCATAACGACTTAGTAAAGGCGACAAGGTTTACGAAAAATGCATGAGTCTTATGTGTAGAAAACCATATTTCAGAGATGAATCGTAAAAGTTTTCAAATTTGCTAAATGTTTATTTACAGAAAGCAATCATTTAACAAGGCTGTTTTCTTAAATAAAATGAATCCAAGCAGGAATACTTTCTATTTCTAGTGAATATAGTATCAATGGATGAATATCTAATACCGTTTAGAAAGGATACAGGGGAGGCCTTTTTAAACGAATGATGCCAAAGCTGTTCTAATGAACACTCAAGGATTCATTGAAAATTAAGGGGGAGCTAGAAATGGAAATATTAAAGGTTTCAGCAAAATCTAATCCTAATTCTGTAGCCGGTGCATTAGCTGGTGTTTTAAGAGAGCGTGGTGCTGCAGAAATTCAAGCGATAGGAGCAGGTGCTCTTAATCAGGCCGTTAAAGCTGTAGCGATTGCTAGGGGCTTTGTAGCGCCGAGTGGTGTCGATTTAATTTGTATACCAGCATTTACAGATATTCAAATAGATGGTGAGGAACGGACAGCAATTAAACTAATTGTTGAGCCTAGATAACAATAAGTCAGAGAATATCATTAAGGGTTTGACTCAATTTATGAGTCAAACCCTTAATTTTTGAAAGGAGTTTCGTAGAAATGAGAGTATTTGATGCCCATTGTGATATGTTATTAAAACTTTGGAGAAACCCTTGCATAAATGTAGAAAATGATAAAGGCTTACACGTTTCCATTTCAAGGCTTAAATCCAAGGAAAAGCCTATACAATGTTTTGCGATATTTGTACCAGAGGAAATACCATTTCATCAGCGACTTCAAGTGGCGGAAGCACAAATAGCTCTATTTTATCAAAAGATCATAAGGAACTATCCTGAGATAAAATTAATAAAGAGTAAAAAGGATATGAATCCATTAGCTGATCATGAGATTGGTGCGATTTTAACGTTAGAAGGCTGTGATGCGATCGGTGATAGGCTTGAGCAGTTAGAAATTTTCTATCAATTAGGGGTAAGGTCAGTCGGGCTAACTTGGAATTACGCTAATCTTGTTGCAGATGGTGCGTATGAAACACGAAATGGTGGTCTAACGGTTTTTGGGAAAAAAGTAATCAACTACCTAAACGAAAAAAGATTGTGGACGGATTTATCCCATACATGTGAAGCGAGTTTTTGGGAAGCGTTAGATATTGCACGGTTTCCAATTGCATCACATTCAAATGTTTTTAATTTATGTCCACATGTTCGCAATCTTAAAGATGAGCAAATAATTGGGTTGTTTAAGAAAAACGGTATGATCGGATTAAGCTTTGTCCCCTATTTTACGACAAGCGGTTTAGCAAAAATAACGGATCTATTAAAACATATTGATTATCTATGTGCGCTTGGTGGAGAAAATCATATTGGTTTTGGGTCAGATTTTGATGGTATTGATGAAACGATTATCGGCTTAGAAAATTATTCTTGCTATGACAATTTAATCAATCAGTTACTTACTCATTACTCTCATAGCTTGGTAGAAAAATTCCTATTTCAAAATTTTTACGATCATATTTCCTTTTGATTCTAATATATGGCCTTAGAATCAATGAAAACAGAAAAATAATCGTAAATAATCATCTCACATAAATCGCTTTAGCTAAAAATGAAAATGCCTTAAGTATGGAACTCGAACTCTATATTCTTCGACATTTTTATTAGAAATACTTGTAATTTTGTTAAGTAGGGTCTACAATTAAAACGTTTAGTTTTAAATCCGATCAATTTACTCAGTTTAAGTAAATAATATTTTTCTAGATTTATAAAACTTATAAAATTGTATCTATTGAACTTTAGAGGGGTGTAAGAACATGATAAGTCAACTTTCATGGAAAGTTGGAGGGCAACAAGGAGAGGGCATCGAAAGTACTGGTGAAGTATTCTCAATTGCCTTAAACCGACTAGGTTATTACTTATATGGATATCGGCATTTTTCTTCACGTATTAAGGGCGGGCATACGAATAATAAAATCCGTGTCAGCACATCTGAAGTCCGTTCTATTTCGGATGATTTAGATATATTAGTTGCCTTTGACCAGGAAACAATTGATGTAAACTTTCATGAGCTTCGCAATGGTGGGATCGTACTAGCGGATTCAAAGTTTAATCCGACAATTCCTGAGAATGTAAACGTTACATTATATCCTGTTCCGTTTACAGAAATCGCAACTGAATTAGGAACGTCTTTAATGAAAAATATGGTGGCAATTGGAGCAACAAGTGCAATTCTCAATATCAATCCTAACGGTTATCATGAAGTTGTACAGGATACATATGGCCGAAAAGGGGAAAAAATTGTCGAAAAAAATATGGAAGCAATCAAAAAAGGTGTGGAATATTTAAAAGATGTATTCGGATTTGATCGAACAGATATGTATCTTGAAAAGGCAGATGGGCAAAAAAGAATGTTCATGATTGGGAATGATGCGATTGCATTAGGCGCAATAGCAGCTGGTTCTCGGTTTATGGCTGCATATCCAATAACACCCGCATCTGAAATTATGGAATATTTAATTAAAAAGCTTCCGAAATTTGGTGGGGTTGTTATTCAAACAGAAGATGAAATTGCCGCATGTACGATGGCTATTGGGGCCAATTATGCAGGAGCACGTACCTTTACTGCATCCGCTGGTCCTGGCTTATCACTTATGATGGAAGCGATCGGCTTATCGGGAATAACGGAACAGCCGCTTGTGATCGTCGACACACAAAGGGGAGGACCTAGCACAGGCTTACCAACGAAGCAGGAGCAGTCTGATCTAATGGCTATGATTTATGGTACACATGGTGAAATTCCAAAAGTGGTCATGGCACCAAGTACTGTTCAAGAGGCATTTTATGATATGATTGAAGCTTTCAATATTGCTGAAGAGTACCAAGTACCGGTTATTCTCTTAACTGATTTACAGCTTTCACTAGGAAAACAAACTGTTGAGCCGTTAGATTATCATAAAATCAACATTCGCCGTGGAAAGCTGCTTAACGATGACTTACCAGAGCTTGAAAATAAGGCATACTTTAAACGTTATGAAGTAACTGAAGATGGTGTCTCTCCCCGTGTTCTTCCTGGTACGAAAAACGGGATTCATCATGTTACTGGTGTAGAGCATGATGAGACAGGAAAGCCTTCAGAGGTAGCATTAAATCGGATTGAGCAAATGGATAAACGTTTAAGGAAGTTAGCAAACATAAACTTTAACACTCCAGTTCATAAAAGGATTTATCATGATCACCCAGATATCTTATTCGTTGGCTTTATTTCAACACGAGGAACAATTGAAGAGGCAATGGAGAGATTAGAGAATGATGGTATAGCAGTAAATCATGCACATATTCGCTTAATTCATCCATTTCCAACAGAAGAGCTGCTTCCATTAGTTGAGGCAGCAAAAAAAGTTATTGTTGTTGAGAATAATGCGACAGGGCAATTAGCGAATCTTTTAAAAATGAATATCAGTTATGCAAATAAAATTGCTTCGTTATTAAAATACGATGGAAATCCTTTTCTTCCTCATGAAATCTACACACGTAGTAAGGAGTTGATCTAAATGGCAGTAACATTTAAAGATTTCCGAAATAATGTAAAACCAAATTGGTGTCCAGGCTGTGGTGATTTCTCGGTTCAAGCTGCCATTCAACGAGCTGCTGCCAATATAGGCTTACAGCCCGAACAATTAGCTGTTGTTTCTGGAATTGGCTGTTCTGGTCGAATTTCTGGATATATTAACTCCTATGGTTTTCATGGCATTCACGGGCGGTCATTGCCAATTGCGCAAGGTGTAAAGATGGCAAATCGAGACTTAACCGTCATTGCTTCAGGAGGGGACGGAGACGGATTTGCGATTGGGATGGGACATACGATCCACGCTATTCGTCGAAACATTGATATTACGTATATTGTGATGGATAATCAAATATATGGTTTAACGAAAGGACAAACATCACCTCGAAGTGAAGCGGGATTTATTACAAAAAGCACACCTGAGGGGTCAATTGAATCCTCCTTATCAATTATGGAAATGGCATTATCAGCAGGTGCTACATTTGTTGCCCAAAGCTTTTCAACTGATTTAAAGGATTTAACAGCATTAATAGAAGCTGGTATTCAACATAAAGGGTTTTCGTTAATTAATGTATTTAGCCCATGTGTGACATATAATAAAGTAAATACCTATGATTGGTTTAAAGAAAATTTAACTAAGCTAGCAGATGTTGAAGGCTATGATCCACATAATAAAGAACTTGCAATGCAAACGTTAATGAAGCATAACAGTCTTGTTACAGGATTAATTTACCAAAATAACACGCAAAAATCTTATCAGGAGTTAATTAAAGGCTATAGTGAAGTTCCGTTATCTAAAACGGATTTAGCTATCGAGGAAGAAGAATTTAATCAATTAATAGCCGAATTTATGTAAGGTTTTACTGAAGGGAACGAGAAAAATTTCTCGTTCTTTTTATATGAAAATATGAATTAGCCCATCATTAAGAGAGAATAAGAAAAATAATTATCAAAAATAGGTTAAGTAAAAGCTATATTAAGGATTTAGTGCTTAATATAGCTTTTATAATACTTGACCCATTAAAGTCATTAAAGAAGAGTAATATTGCATGACTTGCATTCATTTATAGTTGTTTCATTCCAAACAGATGCTTGGACCTCACCTATATGTGCCTTTTTTAATAGATACATACATAATCGTGATTGGCCAATTCCTCCGCCAATGGAGGAGGGGAGTAAACCGTTAATGACTGCTTGATGAAAAGGGAATGTTAGTCTTCTCTCTTCTTTTGAATCCTTTAATTGTTTCAACAGAGCATTTTCATCAACGCGAATTCCCATCGATGAAATTTCAATCGATTTCTTTAAAAGTGGGCTCCATAATAAAAGGTCACCATTTAATGACCAATCGTCATAATCAGGGGAACGGCTATCATGTTTTTCACGATTACTAAGAACACCGCCAATTTGCATAATAAATATAGCACCATATTCCTTTGTTATACTATCTTCCCTTTGTTTCGGAGAAAGAGTTGGGTATAATTGTTCAAGCTCCGCAGTCGTAATAAAATGTATCTCATTAGGTAAAATTGGCTCAAGCTGTGGGTGAAATTCGTACATAAACATTTCCGTTCGTTTTATTGCTTTGTAGATTTTTTTTACTTCACTTTTTAATTTATTAATTGTTCGTTCGTCCTTAGAAATGACTTTCTCCCAGTCCCATTGATCAACATAGATCGAATGGAGGTTATCAAGTATTTCATCTCTTCTAATTGCATTCATATTCGTATAAAGACCTTCGTCAATTGTAAATCCGTATTTCGCAAGTGCCAGTCTCTTCCACTTAGCAAGTGATTGAACAATCTCGATTTGTTTTCCGTTCATATCTATTCCATCAAAACGAACAATTCGTTCTGTCCCATTTAGGTTATCGTTTATTCCGGTTCCTTCATGGACAATCAACGGTGCAGATACTTTAATAAGGTTGAGTTCTTCTGCTAGCGTTTCTTCGAAAAAATCCTTTAGCTCTTTAATGGCAATCTCTGTATGCATCAGATTGAGGATTGGTTTGTATCCTTTAGGAATGGCTAATGTTTGAGACATCTTATTACCCTCCAATTGATAAACATAATATCTTTTTTTAAGTAATTAGGTGTTTGACTAAAATACTTTATGATGAATCCACTAATTTGTTACTCCACTATTGCGAAAAAGGGTAGTAACAATTCTTTATTAGCCCGTAAATGAAATTTATACATGTAGAATGGGTAAACTATATTTAATAGACAAAAAATACTACTAATAGAAATTTTTATCATTTTTCAGGAGGGAAATTGTGAAGAGTCATCCAAAGAAAAGCCGTTCTTTTTCAATGAGAACACGAAATTTTTTTTCCGGATTTTTATTAGGAATCGGCTTTGTTGCTTTTATTGACGAAGCTATCTTTCATCAATTATTACATTGGCATCATTTCTATGATAAATCAGTAACAGCAGTGGGACTAATCTCTGATGGTTTATTCCATGCGTTTAGTTGGTTTGCAACTGTTGCTGCTCTATTTATGTATGCAGATGTAAGACGTCATCATGCCTACTTAAAAGGAGTTTGGTGGGGAGGATTTTTTATTGGTGCTGGTGGTTTTCAACTATATGATGGAATTATTCAACATAAGCTAATGCGCATCCATCAAATTCGCTATGATGTAAACATTCTTCCATATGATCTCACATGGAATATTCTCGCTTTCCTTATGGTGATTGTCGGTATTATTCTCATGCGTTCTAATAAAAGAAACCAAGGTGGTATAAAGCAATATGAATCACAGTAGTCATAATCATCATGATAACCTTGATATGATTTCAATTGATGTGATGCAAGTTGCTTTAAGTTTTTTATTTCTCCTTGCACTATTTGCTTATTTTTTTGCAGTCAAAACCTCTAATCGACGTCATAAACAATGGCCGTTTAGCAGAACTATTTTTTGGATTTTAGGGATATGCTGTATAGGTGTTGCCACTTTAAGTCCCTTGCAAATAATGTCACATTCAAACTTTGTTGCACATATGATCATTCATTTTTTAATAGGGATGCTTGCACCACTTTTTATCGTCTGTTCTGCACCGATGACATTATTGCTACGGACACTTCATGTAAAACAAGCTCGCCTTTTAACAAGATTATTAAAAAGCAGACTAAACCAGATGTTTCTTAATCCAATTGTTACGTTGTTATTAAATATCGGTGGTTTGTGGCTACTCTACATGTCTCCTTTATTTTCAATGATGAGTCAAAATCATTTTCTTCATTGGTTTATTCATGTTCATCTTTTCATTGCTGGTTATCTTTTTACATTGTCCATCATTTATATTGAACCTATTCCTCATAAATATAGTTTTGTCTTTCGCTCAGTTGTGTTGCTTATCGCACTAGCTGGTCATGGGATTTTATCTAAATATTTGTATGCGTTGTGTTTTATAAGGATTAACAAATTGTATCGTTCACACACGATACAATTTGTTAATCCTTATAAAACACAACAAGGAGTTGGCAAAACAACTCCTTGTTGTTAGATGCCTTTATTTTTTTAAGTGATATGGTACTGTTGTGACAACGACGTCTCTCCGATACAGTAAGAAAGCACGAATAAGGAGACTTGATTGATTGTGCAGGATATTCTGCCATCCTTTTTTAGGGATAAATTGTGGAATGACAACTGTTACCTGATAATTTCCTTCCCTTGCTTTATGCTCTACTGTATTAACAAATTTGCTAAGTGGATTGATAATACTTCTATATGGAGAGTGCAGTGTCACAAGCCTTATATCTGGTTGCCATTTCTTCCATTTTTCTTCAAATCTTTTCTCGTCCTCTCTATCAAATGAAACATAAACAGCAATAATTTGATCTGGTGAAAGAGATTTAGCGTAATTCAAGGAATTCTCAACAACATGAGTAATACCAGCAACAGGCAATATCATAACATTACCTTCGATCGGTAAAGTTGGTTCACAAGTTGTAAGTCGAAGCTGTTCACCGACTGCTTCATAATGCTTTCTAATTCTATGAAATAAAAGAACAATAATCGGTAAAAATATTAAAATTGACCATACTTGTGAGAATTTTGTTAAGAAAAACATTAAAGTAACAAGTAAGCAGATTACTGCACCCATTGTATTGATTATAAATTTAGGAATCCATCCCTCAGGCTTTTCTCTTAGCCATTTAACCATCATTCCCGATTGAGACAAAGTAAATGGCAAAAATACTCCGACTGCATATAGAGGTATTAGATGCTCTGTTTTTGCATGAAATGCGACAATTAAGATGATTGAAGCAATTCCAAGGATGATAATCCCGTTCGAATAACCTAATCGATCCCCTCTAATCAAGAACATTCGCGGTATAAACTTATCTTTCGCTAGATTAACTGCAAGTAAAGGAAAAGCAGAATACCAGTATTTGCTGCAAGAATTAATATTAACGCTGTAGTTCCTTGAATAAAGAAATACATGAAATTCCGTCCGAAAATTTCCTCAGCAATTTGTGAAACAACCGTTACTTCACCACTTGGAGTGATTCCATACGAATAGGCTAGAAATACTATTCCTGAAAACAGGATAGCAAGTAAAATCCCCATAAACATTAACGTTTTAGCAGCATTTTTTGGTGCTGGGTTTTTGAAGTTAGGAATTGCATTCGATATCGCTTCTACACCTGTTAAGGCAGAACTTCCTGAGGCAAAAGCCCTTAATAGTATAAATAAACTAATCCCAGCAACAGGTGTCCCTATTGGAGTATGTGCTTCTGTTGGAACTCCTCCTATTGTAACATTGTATATTCCTACTCCTATTAAAAGAAACAGAGCTAATACGAATAAGTAAACAGGATAAGCTAATATTGAAGCTGACTCCGTTACTCCTCTTAAATTTAACAACGTAAGTAAAATCACAAATCCAATGGCAATTTCTACATTAAAGCCATGTAATGTAGGAAACGCAGAAGTTATTGCATCTGTCCCGGCAGAAACACTAACCGCAACAGTTAAAATATAGTCTACTAAAAGAGAACCACCAGCAATTAAGCCTGGATTAACGCCTAAATTACTTTTTGAAACAATATATGCCCCTCCTCCATGAGGATAAGCATAAATAATTTGACGATAAGACAAGATGAGCGCCGACAGTAGTATTAATACTCCTACTGCGATAGGAATTGAATACCAAATGGCAGCAGCCCCTACAGTAACCAATACAATTAATATTTGCTCTGGACCATATGCCACTGATGAAAGAGCATCAGAGGATAGGATTGCTAAAGCTTTCGTTTTATTAAGCTTTTGTTCACCTATTTCATTGCTTTTTAATGGACGTCCAATTAATAATCGTTTTATAGACGAAATCATATAAAAACTCACCCGCCTGCTTATTTTCCTTCAATTTTATCTTTCCCGTTTAAGAAAGATTTTTATAAAAAATACATTTACAGAAAACAAAAAAGTGTCTACAAGTCATAGTTAAATAGACCTGTAGACACTTTAATTTTTTTGTGTCACAAGCTCCACCTTCCTTCTCATATAACGCTTACGA
Source organism: Metabacillus niabensis (assembly GCF_902829255.1). Taxonomy (GTDB): domain Bacteria; phylum Bacillota; class Bacilli; order Bacillales; family Bacillaceae; genus Metabacillus; species Metabacillus niabensis. The sequence continues at coordinate 12,205 of NZ_CADEPK010000016.1, forward strand.
GGTTAGCTGTCGGATTCGGGCCATTGAGTAGCCCTACCTATATAGGATTCACCCCTTGGATAAATTTCTATCCACAATAATGGTTCCCCCGTACCTAATGGTTTCAGCGATTTAGAAATTTGAAACTGTAATTATAATACTCCTGACGTCAGCTTAAGTAAATGGTTTTTTTGTAAAGATTTAAAAATAGATAATCGAAAACTTTAGTAATGAATTAATAATCTGTCCAATAAAAGTACACCCTTATATAGTGTCTTTTCGAAAACTTAAAAATAGGTCAACTTTTATGAAGATGGTGAAACAGACTTCTTTTCGACATGGACAATCTTTTTAGTAGCATTTGAGTGTCTTACATTACCGACGATAATTCCACAAAGTATGAAAATAACACCTATCCATTGCACCACGCCAACATCTTCCTTCAAAACGAGCGCTGACATTGAAACAGCTACTGGAAGCTCTGATGTCGTTAATATTGTTCCAAGTCCTGGTCCAATATGTGGCATCCCAATTGAAAATAATAGAGGTGGGAGTACTACCCCAAAAAAGCCGAGAAGCAATCCATATGGTGCAACACCTAGTAAAACTGGAAAATCAACTAGATAGATTGGTGGAAACACTAGAAAGACAACGATTAACCCTCCAGTGGAAAGAACCGCACTTTTTAAAAGTGGTGATACATTCGTTCCAACTGATCCGCTCAGAAAAATAAAGGCTGAAAACGTTACTGCAGCTAGCAGCCCCCACATAGTTCCTTGCCATGATAAGGAAATTCCACCATTCGAAATAATACCAGCTGCTAAAATTGAGCCGATTAGCAGAATCATAATCGCAAGCAAATTCACTTTAGAAGGTTTTTTCTTATAGAATATCCACTCAATAAGTGTACCAATCCAAACAAATTGAAATAGTAAAATAATTGCCAATGAAGCATTAAGTGTTTGCAGTGATTGATAATAAAATACTCCTGTTAAGCCAAATGGAATCCCTGATAGTAATAGTTTAATCGTTTGGTTACGTGAAATTTTCTTCCTTTTTGTTAACAGAACGAGTCCCCAGGAAATCAATGATCCAAATAAGTATTGTCCTCCTGTAACCTCTGTCACCGAAAAACCATTTGCATAAGCAAGCTTAACAAATGTAGATAATATTCCATAACAACATCCACCTAAAAAAACAATAAATGCATAATGCCAAGTTTTCAAAATACATCCTCCTTTTTTGCATTAAAAAAGCCACACAATTGTCATTCGACAGTTGTGTGGCGAAAATAGAGGTACCCTCTAGAAAAATCCACGTCCTAAAAATTTAGGTTTTATTATTCAATTTCAAAAATATTATAAAATTCATCATTGTTAGTTGTCAACGAAAAATAACATGAGCTCGATTTTCCTTCCCCCATTTAGAGAAGAAAAGATTTATATATGACCCTTTAATAAACCTATTTGGCAAGTACTTCATAATGGAAAATCTAATTTTATTTGTTCACCCTCTCTAAAATAGACTTAACGAATTCAGTTTTATCTTCGGCGTATTTATGTTTGTTCCCGTTACTGACTAAAGATAATTCATGCTTGAGTTTTGCATATTGATTTTTTGCTGTTTCATTATCTCTCAAATAATCTCTAAATTTTAGCTGGTCGAGTAGAAATCGATTACCACTTTGATACATATGTATTTGATGTGTCCTTGGTTCTCCTTTGTTAAAGTAATGTCTTTCTGGCAGTACATTTGTCCCTTTATAAGAGTACCCAATTTCTACTAATGGTTTAACGCATTTTTCTCCATCCTGAAAATCCTTCATCTCAATAGCGATATCGATAATCGGCTTGGCGCTTAAATCCCTTATAGCGGTACTTCCGATATGATGAACATTTACGATATATTGACCAATTATATGTTCGATTTTCTTTTTCTCTAATTGATATTCTTTTTCCCAATCACTTGTCCAAGGAACTATAAATACCTCACCTTTTGGTAATCCAAGCATATTCGAATCACTCCTTAGTGTACATTCCGAACTTATTGGTAGGCGTCTATAAATTAAAACTATGTTTTTTTTGCTGTTCTAACTGATATATTAATAACTAAGAAAGGTCTGGTAATTTAAGAGATAGTTATCGAAAATAATCATTTATATTGTTGTTATTCATTCCGATTACTTTTTTATTCGTAAACCAATTAATATGGCAATTGATATAAAAATGACGATAGGTATAATTATTTGCAATAAATCTAACCAATGAAAAGGGGCTTCATGGGAATAAATGGCTTTTTGCCACCCATTTTCACTTACTTTAACAGCAATAGCCTTTTCAGTAGGTATA
>NZ_CADEPK010000017.1 GCF_902829255.1 Metabacillus niabensis
CATGATAATTGTATAATGAATAGGTTTTTTTGTAGTAAGGAGGGAATAACATGGCACGTAAATGCGTTATTACTGGTAGAAAAACTCGCTCAGGTAATGCTCGTTCACACGCAATGAACGCTAATAAACGTACTTGGGGCGCAAACCTTCAAAAAGTTCGCATCTTAGTAAACGGTAAACCTAAAAAAGTATATGTATCTGCTCGAGCATTAAGATCAGGTAAAGTTGAGAGAGTTTAATTATACGCTCACTTTTTTACATCCTAGCTAATTTTTCATATGAGAATTAGCTAAGAAAAAAAGCACCGAAGCTACGGTGCTTTTTTTCTTAATCCTTTTTAAACGAACCGAGCATAGCTCGAACAATTCCCCCTAAAAACTTCGGTAGCTTAATCGTATAAAATTTCATTGTTTCCCTCCTCAACCAAATCATTAAACATGCTTTTTAGCTTGTTCAAAGGTTCTTAAGACGCCAATTTCTTATTTACATTACGTAATTACAATATGACAATCGAATAAAATGTGAATAGCTAAATCATCATTTTTTAGACAATAAATGTTATCAGTTCTATAGCATTATATTCATCATATAAAAGAAAAATGACGTTTGAACCTATTCCTTTGGATCCACAAGGATTAATCTCGACTTCTTACCATTAATAATATGCCTTCTAGAAAAGAAAAAGTACCTTGTTCACAAATGAGTTCGTTACTTATACATAATGTAGAACCCATCGTGATATGACAATTATTTAACGGATATTTAAAGCCTATTAATGTGATTCCTTTTACTTCCTGACTTACGGGGATAAAGGAAATATATTTCCAATCCTTGTGCTTCATTATTGTATATGTACCAGGTCTATAGAGGGTGATTTGATTTTGGCAATCTATTAATTCAATTTTCGTGTCAGTAGACAATCCCATTAATAATAGATGAATATTAGCAAGTAGATGATCTAGTCTTCCGCCTGTTGCACCGAATAATTGAATCAATTTCGGTTTTTGAGTTAATGCCCATTCCAATGCAAGCTCAGTATCTGTTTTATCTTTTTCAGGAGGATAAATGGATATATTTTGTTGTTCTTCTGTTAAACTGAATTTTTCATTCTCAGAAATGGAGTCAAAATCACCAAAAGCATAGGCTAGTGGTAAGCCACATTCTTTCACGTAAATGGTTCCTTTATCGATCCCAACCCAAGTCACATCTTGATGATTGAAATTATTTAAATATGGAAGATTTTCTTTTGGTCCCCCAGCAACTAAGGCTATTGTCTTCATAGTACTCTCCAAATTTTTATTTATATTATTATCTTAATAATGATTGTTTACAAGCCAACTATTGAATTATGTATGAATAGCAAAAAGTCTGACATAAAATTATGTCAGAACTTATTATGCTTATGAAAGAACAGCTTGCTTTAAATGTTGAATAGCCTGATGTCGATCAGATTTGTTGTATATAGCAGAGCCTGCCACTAAAACTGTTGCACCTGCATCAACACATTGTTTTGCGGTTTCTTCGTTAACCCCGCCGTCTACTTCTATTTCAATTGATAATTGCTTTTCTTTAATAATCTTTGATAATTGACGAATTTTTGGTAATACTTGTGGGATAAATGCTTGACCACCAAAGCCTGGATTTACTGTCATTAGTAAAACCATATCAACATCTTCAAGGATGTGGATAATTGACTCAATTGGTGTATGGGGATTTAAAACAACCCCTGCCTTTATTCCTTTCGATTTAATTAATTGGATTGTCCGATGAAGATGTTTACACGCTTCAACATGGACGGTAATAATATCTGCTCCAGCGCGAACAAACTCTTCAATAAATTGATCAGGCTGTTCAATCATTAAATGAACATCCAATGGTAAGCTTGTAATTGGACGAATGGCATCGACAATGAGCGGACCAATTGTAATGTTAGGTACAAAGTGACCATCCATTACATCGATATGGATATAATCAGCTCCGCCCTTTTCTACATCCTTGATCTCCTCTCCTAGCTTTGAGAAGTCTGCAGATAAAATAGATGGTGCAATTTTAATCATAATTAGTACCTCGGCTTTCTATCTTTTATTTCCTCTACAAAAGTTAAGTAATGATCATAGCGGTATTTCGGTATTTCTCCACTTTCAACGGCAGCTTTTATGGCACATTTCGGTTCCTTGACATGAGTACAACCACGGAACTTACAGCTATTGCTTCGTTCTTTCATTTCTGGAAAGCAATATGTTAAGTCCTCAACTTCAATTCCCGTGAAATCTAATGAGCTAAACCCTGGTGTATCTGCAACATAGCCTGTTCCTATTGAAATTAATTCCACATGTCTTGTTGTATGTTTTCCACGGCCAAGATGAGTAGATATATCATTTGTTTTCAAGCCTAAATCTGGGCGCAAAACATTTAATAATGATGACTTCCCAACACCAGATTGCCCAGCGAAAACGGATATTTTTTCATCTAATAAAGGATGAAGATCATCTAAAGAATTGCCCTCAATTGTCGATGTTAACAATACTTGATACCCAATATTCTGATAATCCTTCGCATAATCCTCAACGCTTTTTTGAACCTCACTTGAAGCGATTAAATCGGTTTTACTAATGACGATAATCGGCTCAATATCGTTCGCTTCAATTAATACGAGAAAACGATCAAGAAGAACCGAACTAAAATCAGGCTCCACCGCAGAAAAAACAAGGATTGCTTGATCGACATTACTTATAGGCGGCCTAACTAGCTCATTTTTCCGATTATATACATCTAAAATATATCCTTCCTTATCGTTTTCTGCTTGATACTCTACTTCATCACCAACTAGTGGGGTAATTTTATTTTTTCGAAAAACTCCTCTGCCTCTGCATTGGATGACTCTCTCCCCATCTTGCACGTAGTAAAAACCACTAAGAGCCTTTACAATTTTCCCTTGTGGCATGAATAACCTCCTTCCAGCTTTTTCATCTCATATCGTTATCTATTGCCCTAGCTAAAAGCTTTATTAATCCTCTGGATATTGGATACCCTCTGATTTGACTACTTTGTTATCTATTATTATCTGATAAATAGCCTCTCCACCAGGCTCAATTGTAAACTCTAAATTTCGCACCTCTGGACCGGTTATTTTAAAGGTATCGTAAGGCTCGCCGAATGAATGCTCTGCATCACCTATATTAATAATGACCTCTAGCTCCTGTCCTTCTTCTTGAGGATTATATGGAATATCAACCGTTTTCGTTACCTTTTTTAAAGGCTTTTCTTCTGGTCCAAGTGAATAAACCAGTTGTAACGTTGTTTCTTTAGGTATTACCTCGCTCCCAGCTTTAGGTAGCTGGGATATAACGTGACCTTTTTCAACGTCTTCTGAATATTCCTCAGACTCACTTAGTTGAAAACCATGTGTTCCAGCATATTCTGCTACTTCTTCCTTACTTTTCCCTGCTAATTCTTCTATTTTTACTAGCTTTGGCCCAGAGCTAACTGTTAAGTACAGCGTATCTTCTGAAGGGATAATTTCATCTCCAACCTCAGGAGACTGCGTTAGGATCGTCCCTGCTGATTCGGTTTCACTCGACTCTTCTTTCACATCAATTTTTAATCCCTTTAGCTCTAAAATTGATCTCACTCTGTCGATATTTCTTCCTACATAATCATCAAGTACGATTTTTTCCTTTCCAGTACTTTTATAAATGATAATCGTTGCTCCTTCTTTTGTTACGACTGATGCTGCTGGGTCTGTTTTAATAACATCCCCCTCTTCGATTTCTTCATCAGTCATTAGCACAGGATCACCGATTTCAAATTTTTTCTCAGTTAAAATTTCAACTGCTTCTTCATATGTTTTCCCTGAAACATCTGGAACTTCGATATCTTTTGGTAACAGCAGTGAAGGAACAATCGTCAATGCTGCAACACCTGCAGCTATCAATACTAGAAAAGTTGTAATGATAAAAATAGCTAGCTTACTCTTTTTCTTTTTTGGTTTATCTTTTTTTGCTTTTTTCTTTTTAGAATTTATTTTTTCTTGATTTTGTTCATCCTCTTGGTTACCTACTGGTGAATGGATGATTGTATCGTCAATTTTATGCTCATGAAGATTTTCTTTCGTAATAATTGGTATTGCTTTTGTCGCTTCGTCATCATCAGGTATAGTAAATCTTTCTTCGGACAACCTATTAACATCAAAGACAGTCTCTAAATCTTTTTCCATTTCCTCTGCTGAATGGTAACGATGGAAAGGATCCTTAGCAGTTGCCTTCAAAATGACATTTTCTAAGCTTTGTGGAACATCTGGATTCCAGCGTCTAGCAGAAGGAGTAGCAGACTGTAAATGTTTCAATGCGATCGAAATGGCCGATTCACCATCAAATGGCAAACGTCCTGTTAATAGTTCAAAGAGAACGATACCTATTGAATAAATGTCTGATTTTTTATTTGCCAGCCCACCTCTTGCCTGTTCTGGTGACAAATAGTGGACAGAGCCTAAAACAGAGTTTGTTTGTGTAATCGTAGTAGAGCTAAGCGCTGTTGCAATTCCGAAATCTGTAACTTTTACATTTCCCTCGTGATCGATAAGAATATTGTGTGGCTTAATATCACGATGAATAATATGATTATCATGTGCGTGTTGAATTGCCGAAACAATTTGCGTCATGATATGAACAGCTCTTCTTGGATTAACCGGTGAAAATTGTTGTATGTATTGCTTTAAGGTTTGCCCCTCAACATATTCCATGACGATATAATAGATTCCATCTTCCTCACCCACATCATAAATGCTTACAATATTAGGATGTGCTAAGCTTGTTGTTGATTGGGCTTCTCGTCTAAATCTTTTAATAAATTCATCATCATTGGAAAAATCAAAACGAAGAACTTTCATCGCAACTTCTCTTTCTAGAATCATATCACGGGCTAGATAGACATTTGCCATTCCCCCCCCGCCTATTACTTCTAGAATTTTATAACGACCACTAATACGTTTACCAATTAACAAGGCTCTTCACCTAATTCATGATTTGCCGTCATTTTCACTAGCACTAATGAAATATTATCTTCCCCACCATTTTCATTAGCCATGTTCACAAGGTTATTCCCAATTTCAGGAAGGGTAAGAGCGTTTGAAAGTTCAGATTGTAATTCTTGATCATTTACTTTATTAGATAAACCATCAGAGCAAATAAGAAGGATATCATCTTGTTCAAAATCAATTGTTGAAAGGTCTAATTCAACTGATTGTTCGGTACCTAACGCACGGAGTAAGACATTTTTACGGGGATGATGTTCTGCATCCTCTCTCGTTATTTGTCCCGACTTTACTAATTCATTAACTAATGAGTGATCTTGTGTAATTTGTTTAAATCCAGTCTTGTTTAATAGATAACAACGACTATCACCGATATGTCCAATTGTAACAAAATCGTTAGTCACAACGGCTCCAACTATCGTTGTTCCCATTCCTTGACAATCTGGATTAGTTAATGAATGTTCATACACCGCTTTATTCACTTCATCTACAGATTTTGTAAGCCACTCTTCCGCAGCATTAGGGCTTTCAATACGTTCAACTTGCTCCCATAAGCCTTTAAATGTAGAAATGGTCATTTGACTAGCGATATCACCAGCCAAATGCCCTCCCATACCATCTGCGACAATGGCTAAAATACCTGCATCACTCTTAAATACACCAACAGCATCTTCATTATGTTGTCTTACTTTTCCCCTATCTGACAAATAAAAAGTTTCCACCTTGGTCACCTCGTCTCCTCTTTGCGCTCCTTAGCTCGAAGTTGTCCACATGCTGCATCAATATCATGGCCTTGCTCTCTTCTAGTTGTAACATTAACACCATGTTTTTTTAACGTATCTTCAAATAACTTAATTTGTTCCTTTGGAGTCCGTACATAATTTCTTTCAGGAACATAGTTAACCGGAATTAAATTAATATGACATTTGATCCCTTTAACCAATTTAGCTAATTCCTCAGCATGCTCAACCTGATCATTTTCGCCACCAAATAGTCCATATTCAAAGCTTATACGTCGACCTGTTTTATTTACATAATATTTGACAGCTTCCATTAGGTCAGGCAACTTATACGCTCTATTTATCGGCATTAGTTTTGAACGTAATTCAGTATTTGGTGCATGTAACGAAATCGCAAAGTTAATTTGTAATTGTTCATCCGCAAATTTATAAATCTTTGGAATAATACCACTAGTTGAAACAGTAATATGGCGAGCACCGATGTTTAGACCTTTATCATGGTTGACAATCTTTAGAAATGACATCATTTCATCATAATTATCAAATGGTTCACCGATCCCCATGATGACGATATGACTAACTCGTTCTCCTAATTCATCAAGTGCCTGTTGTACTTTTACGACCTGAGCAACGATTTCTCCTGCTTCTAAATTACGTTTTAATCCTCCTAAAGTAGATGCACAAAATGTACAGCCAATTCGACAACCTACTTGAGTCGTTACACATACAGAATTACCATAATCGTGTCTCATTAAAACCGTTTCAATTGAATATCCATCATGAAGCTCAAATAAAAATTTAATTGTTCCATCTTTAGATGTTTGTTGAATTAATGTATTCAACGTTGTTAAAGTGAATTTTTCATTTAATAGCTCTCTTAAATTTTTCGATAAATTTGACATATCGTCAAAGCTTGAAACACGTTTTGTGTAAAGCCAATCAAAAATTTGATTAGCTCTAAATGATTTTTCACCATTTTCTGTCAACCACGCCTCTAATTCATGCAGCTCCAATGAATATATGGATGGTTTACTATTTATTTCTGCCTTTTTCGCCCTTGCTTTTTTCATTTGTTCCATTATTAACCCTTCTTTCGTAAACTTGCGATATAAAACCCATCGGTGCCAAAATAATGTGGAAGGATTTGAACCTCACCTTTATTTATATATGGACGAATTTTTTCAGGTAAATACGCGTTAACAGATTCAACACGACTAAATTCTTGATGATTTGCTAAAAATGCTTCAACAACATCTGAATTTTCTTCCTTATCTATCGTACATGTACTATAAACTAACACACCACCCTTTTTTAATAAAGGGGCAACTTCTTGTAAAATTTCCAACTGCAATTTGGCAAGCCTTTCGATATCCTCACTAGTTTTCATATATTTAATATCAGGCTTTCTCCGAAGTACACCGAAACCAGAACATGGTGCATCAACTAATATCCGATCAAAGCTTTCAGGCTGAAATCTTTCCCTAGCTTTCCTACTATCTAACGCTTCAGCTTGAATATTGTTAAGGCCAAGTCGATCAGCTTGTTGTTTAATAAGCTTAACCTTATGCTCATGTAAATCCAATGAGTGGACGATTCCACTTCCTTGCATTCTTTCAGCAATATGGGTAGATTTTCCTCCTGGTGCTGCACAAGCATCTAAAATCAATTCACCAGGTTGAGGATTTAACGCTCTTGCAACAAGCATCGAGCTTTCATCCTGGATTGTCAAGTTTCCTTCTGTAAAGGCTTCAGTTAACGCAAGATTTCCTTTTAAGCCTTTAATAGCATCTTCAGATAAGTCACCACGTTCTACAGGAATATCGTTTGCGTTTAATTGTTCAATTAAATCATTGACTCCTACCTTCATTTGATTTACTCGTGCCGTTTGTGATGGAGGAATTAAATTCGCTTCACACATTTTTTCCGTCTCGGAAAAACCAAATTGCTTCACCCATTTATCTACTAACCATAAAGGATGGCTTGTTCTTATCGCCAATCGTTCATTTTCATTAGTAATTTCATTTAGATCCGGTAAGCCTTCTCGTTGAATCGAACGTAAAACCCCATTAACTAAAGAGGCGATCCCTTTATGCCCTCGTTTTTTAGCGATTTCAACAGCCTCGTAAAGTACTGCACGATCAGGTACTCTGTCAAGATAGACCATTTGGTAAAGTGAAACTCTAAGGAGAATTTTCACCCAAAGTTCAAGCTTTTTTGCTTTTTTTATATAGTTAGCTAAAAAATAATCAAGAGTATCTCGTCGTTGTATCGTACCATAAACGATTTCAGTAAGAAGCCCGATATCTTTTTCATTTACTTTATGCTTTTTAATCATCGTGTTTAATAACAAGTTACTATACGCTTGATTCTTTTCTATTTGAAGTAATATTTCAACTGCTACATCTCTTACACTATTTAGTTGGTTTTTCTGTTTCATCGCCTAAAATATCTCCTACGGATATAGTTGTCCCTCTTAAGAAATCTTCTCCATTCATTTTCTTTTTCCCAGAAGGCTGAAGCTCGATTATTTTGATTGCAACATTGTTTCCTGTTGCGACAACGAAACCATCCTCTTCAACTTTTATGACTGTACCAGGGACTTCCTGATGATTTACTTGTACTTTCTCTCCCCACCACAATTTCAATAGTGAGTTGTTTAAATTAGTGAAAGCTCCTGGCCACGGATTAAGCCCTCTAATTTGATTGTAAATTTCCTCACCAGTTTTTGACCAATCTACTTTTTCTTGATCTCTTTTAATATTTGATGCAAAGGTTGCTTTGCTTTCATCCTGCTTTTGCGGAGTTATTTTTCCTTCTAAAAGCATTGGTAAAGTCTCTGAAAGAAGCTTAACACCTGCAACACTTAATTTATCATGGAGACTACCAACTGTGTCTCTTTCTGTAATCTCAACCTCCACTTGGGTAAGAATATCACCTGCATCTAGCTTTTCTGCCATATACATGATCGTAATACCTGTTTTATCTTTCCCTTGGAGGATAGAATAATGAATTGGTGCTCCTCCTCTTAATTCAGGTAAAAGGGATGCATGGACATTTATACAGCCATATTTCGGAGCTTCTAACAATTCCTTTGGTAAAATTTGTCCAAAAGCAGCTGTTACGATAAGATCCGGATTTAATGCTAGAACTTCTTCTACTTCATTGCGGATTTTCTCAGGCTGCAGCACTTTTAGACCATGCTTTTCTGCCTCGACTTTTACAGGTGGTGGTGTTAACGTTTTTTTTCGACCTTTAGGGCGATCTGGTTGGGTTACAACCCCTACTATATTATAGCCTTCAGCGACAAGATTTTTTAAAATAGGTACGGAAAAATCCGGAGTTCCCATAAACACGATTTTTGTCATTACATTCATCCTTCCGATTGTTCTAACTCATCTTCCTCGATGTATTTCTCTACTTTAGAGGTAAATAATACTCCATTTAAATGGTCGATTTCATGTTGAATTGCTCTTGCAAGAAAGCCTTCTGCTTCGATAAATTTCACTTTTCCTTTACGATTGAACGTCCGAACCTTTACATAGTTCGCTCTAGTCACTTCACCAAAAATTCCTGGAAAACTTAAGCATCCTTCAGGGTCAGTTTGTTTCCCTCTTGAATCGATGATTGTCGGATTGATTAATTCAATCGTTCCATGGTGATCATCTATATCTACAATAGCAATTTGCTTTGATATCCCTATTTGTGGTGCAGCTAGTCCAACACCATCATACTCAATCATCGTATCGTACATATCACCTAGCAGCTTTGCTAATTTCCGATCAAAGACTGTCACCTTTTCACATGGCTGTTCTAATACTTCTGCTGGATACATTACAATTGGTTTAACAGTCAAACGTATTCCTCCAAACTATCATTTTTCACATTTACATTAATGTATTAGGACTTAAATCTATTGAAATCATTAAATCATTTGAACTCATTTCTTGTTGATAATGCTCTAATATTTTTTGAAGTGTTTCATGCAGGTTTTTTTCTCGTTTGTATTTTACCATGCATTGGTATCGATATCTATCTTTGATACGCGGGATCGGCGAAGCGACAGGACCAAGGATTCTCGTTTCATTCCCTAAATTTCTTCGTAAAAAAATGGCGATTTCTTCTGTAACTGAAATAACCTTTGTGATATCAGGATGCGAGATTGTAAGAAGCACGATATAAAAATAGGGTGGATAATCATGGCTTTTCCTCAAGTGCATCTCTTGTAAATAAAACGCATCATAGTCATATTGACTCGCTAGCTCAATACTATAATGCTCTGGTGTGTATGTTTGAATGACTACTTCACCTGGGAGCTCATGTCTACCAGCTCTACCGCTTACTTGAGTAAGAAGCTGAAACGTTTTCTCTGATGCCCGGAAATCCGGTAAATTAAGCATTGTATCTGCCGTAAGTACACCAACTAATGTGACATCTGGAAAATCTAATCCCTTAGCAATCATTTGCGTTCCTAACAAAATATCTGCTTGTTTTTGCCCGAATTTAGTTAATAATTTTTCATGCGCACCCTTTTTACCGGTCGTATCCACATCCATTCTAATCACTCTTGCTTCGGGTAATACTTTAACAAGCTCTTCTTCAACCTTCTGAGTCCCGGTTCCGAAAAATCGAATATGCTCACTATTACATTCAGGACATCTACTAGGCATCACTTCTTCATAGCCACAATAATGACACTTTAATTGTTGACCACGGCGGTGATAGGTTAAGGAGATATCACAATGCGGACAGCCATTAACATAGCCACAATCACGACACATGACAAACGATGAATACCCTCTTTTATTTAAAAGCAAAACGGATTGCTCACCTTTTTGCAATCTGTCTGTTAATTTATCAAGTAATGACCGAGAAAACATCGAACGGTTTCCGCTTCTTAATTCCTCTCTCATATCAATAATTTCAACTTTTGGCATTTCTCTTTTATTTACTCGCTCTTTCAATGTAAGAAGCTTATAGACACCTTTCTTGGATCGGGCAAATGATTCCAATGTAGGTGTAGCACTGCCTAAAACAACAGGACAATTATGCAATTTTGCACGGTAAATTGCGACATCTCTTGCATGATACCTAGGGTTTTCCTCCTGCTTATAGCTTGATTCATGCTCTTCATCAATAATAACCATACCTAAGTTTTCAAATGGTGCAAAGATTGCCGATCGTGCACCAACAACGAGTTGAACTTCTTTCCGATGAATTTTTCGCCATTCATCATATTTTTCACCTGTAGATAATCCACTATGGAGGACAGCCACTTTTGAACCAAAGCGACCTTTAAAACGATGGACCATTTGCGGGGTAAGTGAAATTTCCGGGACGAGGACAATGGCTTCCTTTCCCACCTTTAATACTTCTTCAATTGACTGAAGATATACTTCTGTTTTCCCACTTCCTGTCACTCCATACATAAGAAAAACATCATGATGATTTTCTTTTATTGAATGAATAATCGGATCAATCGCATCCTTCTGTTCCTTGTTCAAAGCTAATGGCAATGTTTTTTCAAAATGTCGATCCTCATAAGGA
>NZ_CADEPK010000018.1 GCF_902829255.1 Metabacillus niabensis
ATATAACATTATAGCAATCTAAAATGGAATTTTTTACAGTATAGAAATAATCAGGAAAAATGTCTTAGTAAAAAGTTTTGTACATAGTAATTAATTACTATGAATTTATTTATATAAAATATTTAATTAGATTCATCATTCTAATTTTGTGTGTTGAATTGCTTAATTTCTATAAACATATAAAAGTAATTTTTCAATTAAGAAAAAGCCTTGATAAAAGGATAAAAATAATATAAAGTAAATCCATGTTTGAAAAGTTTAAAATTTTATAATGTTCAGTTAATAGGTGTTAAAAGTGTTTGTTGCTTTTAACTTAAAAGGGAAGTTCGGTGTAAATCCGACACGGTCGCGCCACTGTAATGGGGAATTTTGTATCAAACCACTGTTACTCATTTATTTGAGAACGGGAAGGGATACAAAATGATGAGTCTAAGTCAGGAGACCTGCCTATTAAATGCACTTGTACCTACGCGTAATAGGGAGGAGTGATGGTCATATGTTGAATCAGTTTTTATATTTCAACTCCAGCTAACTATGGAATTTGACGATCAATCCCTCTCATCATTTTGAGAGGTTTTTATTTTCATACTAAACATAGAAGAGGAGTACATGAAATATGATAAAAAGTTCAAATATTGGTTATCCAAGAATTGGAGAAAATCGGGAATGGAAGAAGACGTTAGAACTCTTTTGGTCCGAACAAATGAGTGAAGAGGAATTTGAGAAAGAAATGAAACAGATTCGTTTATCGCATTTGAAAAAACAACAAGATAAAGGAATCGATCTCATTCCTATTGGAGATTTTAGTTATTATGATCATGTATTAGATACTGCAGTTATGTTTAATCTTATTCCTGAACGTTTTAAAACAACGAACGGAAAATTAGCATTAGTTAACTATTTTGAGATTGCAAGAGGTAGTAAAGGCAAAGTTGCTTCTGAAATGACGAAATGGTTTAACACGAATTATCATTACATCGTTCCGGAACTAACCAAAGTGGAACCAAAATTAATGGAGAATAGACTTGTTCATTTGTTCAATGAGGCGAAGGAAGAATTAGGTATATATGGGAAGCCAGTTATTGTAGGGCCGATTACTTTGTTATCATGCTCAAAAGGTTTTACAAACGAACAAAGAGCTTCTTTGTTACAATCTCTTATTCCGTTATATATTGAAGTATTTACAGAACTTAGAGGTGCCGGAGCTGAATGGATTCAAATTGATGAACCAATTTTAGTGAAGGATGTCAAAGAGGAAATTGTTAACGAATTACAGCTTGTATATTCAGCTTTCGCGCAAAATGTTCAAGATGTGAATCTAATCATTCAAACTTATTTTGAAAGTACAGAATACTATAAAGAACTCATTAACCTTCCAGTAGCGGGAATTGGTCTTGATTTTGTTCATGATGCAGGCGCAAATCTCAAGCTTCTTGAAAAATACGGCTTCCCTAATGAAAAATATTTATTTGCGGGGATTATAGATGGGAGAAATATTTGGAAGTCTAAATTGGTGGATAAATTCGATTTTGTAAAGGAACTTTCAAATAAAATTGGTGAAAATCGTATGTTTTTACAGCCATCATGTAGTTTACTTCATGTTCCTGTTACAGTGAAAAATGAACAACAGCTCGAATCTCAAATAAGAGATGTTTTAGCATTTGCAGATGAAAAATTAGATGAAATCGCATTACTTACTCATGTTTTTACGGAAAAACAGCAGATTGATGATTTAGAAAATTATGATAAAGTTATTCATTCGTTTAAAGAGTCTGCTTATCGAAATGTTGAGCATATTCAGGAAGCGATAATTAATCTTGAACACTATTCAAGTTCTCGAATATCTGTAGAGAAGCGAAAGCAAATCCATGAAGAGAAGTGGAAGTTACCACTTTTACCAACGACAACGATAGGAAGCTTTCCGCAAACAAAGGAAGTCAGAAAACAAAGATTAAAATGGAGAAAAGGTGAACTATCTGATAAGGACTATGAACAATATATTCAAAGTGAAATTAAAAAATGGATAACTATTCAAGAAGAAATAGGATTAGATGTTCTAGTTCATGGTGAATTCGAACGGACAGATATGGTTGAGTTTTTTGGGGAAAAGCTTGAAGGAGTTGCGATCACAAAGAATGGATGGGTTCAATCATATGGATCCCGATGTGTGAAACCGCCTGTTATTTTTGGGGATGTATACTGTAAACAGAATATGACAGTTAAAGAAACTGTTTATGCACAATCCTTAACAGATAAGCCTGTAAAAGGGATGTTAACAGGACCTGTCACAATTATAAATTGGTCCTTTGTACGTGATGATATTAGTCGGACTGATGTAATGAATCAGGTAGCATTAGCAATTCGAAGTGAAGTTGAAGCTTTAGAGAAGCACGGTATAACAATGATTCAAGTTGATGAAGCAGCATTACGAGAGGGCTTACCATTAAAACAGGAAAAAACAGAAGCGTATTTAAATGCTTCAGTTTATGCCTTTAAACTAGCAACTTCTTCGGTAAAACCTGATACACAGGTACATACTCATATGTGCTATTCGAATTTTGATGATATTATCCATGCGATTGATGCCTTAGATGCCGATGTTATTTCTATTGAAACATCAAGGAGCCATGGAGAGCTCATCACTTCCTTTGAAGAGCATCATTATAATAAAGGTATTGGTCTAGGCGTATATGATATTCATAGTCCGCGGGTTCCTACAATAGAAGAAATAACGCAAAATATTAAACGAGCACTCGAGGTTCTTGATTATCGAGCATTTTGGGTAAATCCTGATTGTGGATTGAAAACACGTGGAGAAGCTGAAACAGTTGCTGCATTAAAAGTAATGGTAGAAGCTGCACATCAGTATCGAGTAAAAATTCAGTCATTAGAGACTGTTTAAGCGTAAAATATAATTTGTAACCATTTGGCACTGATACTTCGGTATCAGTGCTTTTTTATTAGCTGTTTTTCAGAGCTAGATTATATTTTTCTCTAAGGTTTTCTTTTAGACACACTTTATAATGAGATTTCTATCAAACGGGGCTCTCATAGATGATCCTTGGATATAGGTTTTAATCATTACTTTGCAAATTTACATTCTCCATTTTAATTTGTTTTGAAATTATAATAGAAGGTTTTATCGCAAGAAAATCGAATAATATTATGAAACGGGAGATTTTCCTAGTTGCATTCAACTCTGATATTTATTTATGTAGTTTAGGAAAGAGTCGCATTCTTTGAGACTATGATAGAAGTAAGAGGGACTGTCAAGTTGACAGTAATCCCCTTATGGTAAATCAGAGGGTTTACCAGGCTCATCTTTTCCACCAGTATCATTACCTGTTCCTGACGTATAACCAACTCGATAGACAGAATCTTTTTTTTGACGAAGTGCATCAGGCATTTGGTATTGTTTTTCATCATTTTGAAATTGCCCTTTTTTTGACATTGGAATACCTCCAAACATTTGATAGTAAACATTCCAAAATAGTTTAACCTAATAAGGACAAATTATTAACGGATTTAGATTAGAGCATTTTTCTTGAAACATCATGATAAGTTATTTACGTTATAAAATAGCAAGTGAAGAAAAGGTATCAAGAGGAGGAAGTCATGAAACATTTTAATATTTTTATAGATGGTCAATGGATAGGGGAAGACCTTGAAAAAATAGACGTAATTAATCCAGCAACTAGCGAAGTGGTTGCAACTGTACCTAATGCAGGGAAGAAAGAAGCGGAACATGCAATTGCTTCGGCTTATCGAGCATTTTCAGAATGGTCCTCTTTATCAGCATATGAACGTTCCGAATATATTCGTCAATGGTACGATTTAATAAATGAGCATCAAGATGAGCTTGCTAAAACAATGACAGTCGAACAGGGAAAACCATTAAAAGAGGCATTAGGTGAAATTGGTTATGCAAATGGTTTCTTATCGTGGTATGCGGAGGAAGCTAAGCGAATATACGGTGAATTGATTCCTGCCACTAGTCAGAATAAACGCCTTTTTGTTCAAAAACAACCAGTTGGAGTTGTAGCGGTTATTACCCCATGGAATTTTCCAGCTGCGATGATTACTAGAAAGGTTGCCCCTGCTTTAGCTGCCGGTTGTACAGTTATGATTAAACCTGCAGAGCAGACGCCATTAACAGCAATTAAACTGGTCGAATTAGCGGAAAAGGCAGGTATTCCTAAAGGTGTTATAAATATCGTGACTGGTAATGCAGAGAAAATCGGAGATGCTTGGTTACAGGATGAAAGGGTCCGAAAGCTAACCTTTACTGGTTCAACTGAAGTGGGAAGACTTCTTATGCAAAAAGCGTCAAAAACAATTAAAAAATTGTCTTTAGAGTTAGGGGGACATGCACCAGTTATTATCCTTGACGATGCAAATATTGAAAAGGCAGTCACAGAGGTAATCGCAGCGAAATTTCGCAATGCTGGACAAACGTGTGTTTGTGCAAATCGGATATATGTTCATGACTCCGTATATGAATCTTTTTTACAAAAGTTTAAAAATAAGGTAAGTGAATTGGTTGTCGGTAATGGATTAGAGGAAGGGGTAGACATTGGGCCATTAATTGACAAACATGCTGTTAAGAAAGTGATCGACCAAATTGAAGATGCAGTTGGGAAAGGTGCGGTACTTGAAACTGGAGGGAAGGTAATAAATGATTTATTTATTGAGCCAACCGTTCTTTCAAATGTAGAAGATGATATGTTATGTATGATGGAAGAAACATTTGGACCTGTTGCACCTGTTACAAGATTTAGTAGTGAAGAAGAAGTTATCAAAAGGGCAAACAATTCTATTTTCGGTCTTGCAGCATATATTTTCACGGAAAGTATCTCAAAAGGCATTCGAATAAGTGAAGCATTAGATTACGGGATTATCGGTTTAAATGATGGTTTACCTTCAACACCACAAGCACCATTTGGAGGCTTTAAACAAAGTGGTTTAGGTCGTGAAGGTGGGTACCATGGAATTGAAGAGTATTTGGAAGTGAAATATATATCACTTGGTATATAAACTATAGTAACACAAACAAAATAACTTTCCTTTAGATATTTTCATTTAATTATTTTAAATGATATTTAAATGGAGAGTTATTTTTTTATTTTTAAATAAAGAGTATAAATGAAAAAAAATGAGGGGAAATATGGAATTTAGCTCTCCTAAGTCTAATGATCATTTATGTGAAAAAGATTACTAGAATGCTAGAAATAAACTGATTCACTCTTGGTTTTAATATAAATTAAAGTTATTTGGTCATAATTTTAACTATTAAATTATAATTATTATAAAAAAGTATTGATTTTTAATTGAGAGATGTTATTATAATACTATATTCAAATAAAATATGAGGTGATTCTTAAAAATGACTAATAACAGATTAACTACTAGTTGGGGTGCTCCAGTTGGAGACAACCAAAACTCAATTACAGCAGGCTCTAGAGGTCCAGTATTAATACAGGATGTTCACCTTTTAGAGAAATTAGCGCATTTTAATAGAGAACGTGTTCCAGAGCGTGTTGTTCATGCGAAAGGTGCTGGTGCACATGGATATTTTGAAGTAACAAATGATGTTTCTAAATATACTAAAGCAAAGCTGTTTAATGGTGTTGGTAAACGTACGCCAATGTTTATTCGTTTCTCAACAGTTGCAGGTGAGTTAGGTTCTGCTGATACTGTTCGTGATCCACGTGGATTTGCTGTTAAATTTTATACAGAAGATGGTAATTATGACATCGTTGGGAATAATACACCTATTTTCTTTATTCGCGATGCTATTAAATTCCCAGACTTTATCCATACTCAAAAACGCCATCCACAAACACATTTGAAAAACCCTAATGCTGTATGGGATTTCTGGTCACATTCACCTGAATCTCTACACCAAGTAACATACCTTATGGGAGACCGTGGTATTCCTGCAACACTTCGCCATATGAATGGATATGGAAGCCATACATTTAAATGGACAAATGCTGAAGGTGAAGGCGTATGGATTAAGTATCATTTTAAAACAGATCAAGGTGTTAAAAATCTAGACCCAGCAGTTGCTGAGAAATTAGCAGGAGAAAATCCTGATTATCATACAGAAGATTTATTCAATGCAATCAAAAATGGTGATTTCCCTTCTTGGACATTATATGTTCAAATTATGCCATTAGAAGATGCAAATACTTATCGTTTTGACCCATTCGATGTAACAAAAACTTGGTCTCATAAAGACTATCCATTAATTGAAGTTGGTCGAATGGTGCTTGACCGTAACCCGGAAAACTATTTTGCAGAAGTTGAGCAAGCAACATTCTCACCTGGAACACTTGTACCTGGTGTAGATGTATCACCTGATAAAATGTTACAAGGTCGTTTGTTTGCTTACGCAGATGCTCATCGATACCGCGTTGGTGTAAATCATAATCAATTACCAATTAATCGTCCACGTGTTGATGTAGACAATAATCAACGTGATGGATTCATGACTATGACAAATGGTAAAAATCCAGATGTTTATTATGAGCCAAACAGCTATGGTGGTGCTGTTGAAACACCTGAAAACAAACAGGCTGCTTTCCCAGTTTCAGGTGTTGCTGAAAGTGTACCTTATGACCGTGATGATCACTATACACAAGCGGGAGATTTATACCGTTTAATGAGTGAGGAAGAACGTACTCGTACCGTGAATAATATTGTAGGAGCAATGAAGCCAGTTGAAAAAGATGAAATTAAACTTCGTCAAATTGGTCACTTCTACAAAGCAGATCCTGAATTTGGAACACGTATTGCAGAAGGTTTAGGATTATCCGTACCTGAAACAGTAAAATAATTTTTAATAGTATAGAAAACTAATTTAATAGTAATACACGACTTATTCTCAAACTATTCTCATTTTTTCTCAAATAAAAAAGTATCCGTTTTTGCGGATACTTTTTTTATGGTTCTTTTGATTAAGGGTACAAATTTTTTTCTATCAAAAGAGTACTAAATTATAATGTAACGACCTTTGCAAATGCAGCGCTATGCTCTCTTCGCTCTTTACGATGATTAATTCGTTGCTGTGCTGTATTAAATAACATAATTTCCTCATCTGATTCTGGTTTTACTTTCGGAACAGTGACTGGCTTTCCATTGCTATCTAAGGCAACGAAAGTTAAAAAGGATGTGGCAGCAAGCTTTCGTTCCCCGGTTTTTAAATCCTCAGAAATAACCTTTACAAAAACCTCCATCGAGGAACGCCCTACAGATGAGACGTACGATTCCAAACTAACTGAATCACTTTGACGAATCGGAATAAGAAAATCTACTGAATCTGTAGAAGCAGTAACTACTTCACATCTCGAATGTTTTGCGGCTGAAATTGAGGCAACATCATCAATATAGCTCATTAATTTACCACCAAATAATGTATTGTGGTTATTTGTATCAAGTGGGAATACACGACTAGTTTTAATGACAAGTGATTCTTTACATGTCTTTTCTGTTCTTTCAACCATAAAAATCGTTCGCCTTCCTTCTTAACAAATAGGATTTTCACTTAAACTGACATAGGTGAGGAAAAGTTACCCTTTAAACCCTCTTAGCCCTACTATTATTAGCTTTTTAACAATGTATAGTCAATTATTTAGTTAACTCATCTTCCTAATTATATCGTAAGGTAAGAAGAAAAACCTATAGAA
>NZ_CADEPK010000019.1 GCF_902829255.1 Metabacillus niabensis
GTTTAGATTAGCTTAATAGATAACCTTTAAGTTAGCAAATAATATTCAGACAACTGCTTGTTAATATTTTATCCGTTACTATAGTCCCTATACTTTCCGGGTAATAATCCCCTAGAGATTTAATATCAGGTGTCTCATTTATCAAACCAAACAATTGAATATAAATCTAAAGTATAAATAAACTTTATATATCAGCATATTATACTATTATCATTTCTCTCAACTATTTATAGTTGTTAAATTTTAAAGTTTAAAGTTATATAATCCAAATTTACTAGAAAATAAAAAAGAAAATATTGTTATTTTTTGTAGAATATTCTAGAATGTTATTGTTAAAACTTAATTTTCTATAGGGGGAAATCTAAAAATGAAAAAATTAGCTATTTCAATCCTAACATTAGCGTTCTTATTTGTTGGTTTTAACATTGCTAGTGCAGCTGGAGACAAAAACTGTCCTGATTTTGCTAGTAAAGAAGAGGTAATGGATTTCTGGTATTCTAATGGTTATAGTGCTGACAACGACCCTCATGGCTTGGATCGAGACAACGACGGTTATCCTTGTGAAGTTAACAAGGGAGACTATGATAATTATGTAGCTTCAAAAGAGGCTGAAAAAGAAACAGATTCTAACGAAGATACGAATAAAAACGATACTAGCTCTGAACAACCAGCAAATACCGAAACATCTAATTCAAACAAGTCTGATGATTCTAATAGTGATAATGACAAAGAATCTTCAACTGCACCTGAAAATTCTAATAACACTTCAAGCAATAATAACTCAAATTCTTCGAACAATGATGCAAAAGAGGGAGAGAAGTTACCAGATACAGCAACTAACTCTGTAGCAATGATGGGTGTATCTGCAGCAATGTTACTTGTAGGTTTCTTCTTAGTATTCCGCAAGAAACAAACTAACTAATAGTAGCAAACTACAGAAAACGGCATTTTACCTGCCGTTTTCTTTTTAAGGGAGTTAAGGTATGAGAACTTTTATAGGAGTATTGTTCATTTTCACATCCCTAATAACTGGAACTTATTATTTTATGGAATGGTATTTAGGTCGTTCATCAGCAGAGCAAATGGAACAAAGCGAAGTAGTAGCTATACAACATGAAATTGAATCAGCCACTATTGATAAAACAAACACTACTAATGATTTACTAAAGAATCATCATACAAGTGTCGTTACAACAACTAATAAACCTACACAAATTCCTTCTAGTACCTTAAATTTTGAAAAGGGTGAGAAAATCTCCACTTTATTAATTCCAAAATTAGAGCAAAAATACTCAGTATATTGGGGAACTGATGAAGATGTTCTCAAACAAGGGGTAGGTATGTTTGTAAGTGAATTAACTACAGCTCCAGATGGAGGAGGACATACCGTTATCAGTGGTCACCGCGATACAGTGTTTTATCGCCTGGATGAGCTTAAGGAAGGGGATTACTTGAATGTCGAGTACAAAGATGTTATTTATACATATCAAATAAGTAATATCTTTATCACTGATGCAGACGACAGAAGTGTAATTGTAAAGAAGGATTCACCTACGTTAACATTAACAACATGTTATCCATTTAACTATGTTGGTCATGCACCTGATAGATATATCATTCAAGCGGACTTAATCGCAAATTAACCATAGCAAACACTATTTATTTTTAAAATCTCTTTTCATTACAAATTAAAACACTCCATTTTGATAGACAGTAGAAAAAGTGGGTGTTCATCTTGGCAAAGGGGGGGTTTTTTATTTACTTCACCCCAAAATTTGACGTTAAATCAAAAAAGGATGTACCATCTTAAGTACATCCTTTTTCAAGAAATTACTACTATAAGCTCCTATCAACATCCCACCTCTGCAAAAGATGGTAAAAATGATAGAATGATTCATTTACTACTATTGATTCGATAAATCTTCCCCATTTGTTGCAATCACTTTTTTATACCAATGAAATGACTTCTTCTTCGTTCTTTTTAAAGTTCCTTTTCCATCATTGTCACGGTCTACATAGATAAAGCCATAGCGTTTCTTCATCTCACCAGTGCCTGCTGATACTAGGTCGATGCAGCCCCAGGATGTGTAGCCAAGAAGATCAACACCATCTTCATCAACAGCATCTTTCATAGCTTGAATATGTGCTGCTAAATACTCAATCCGATAATCATCCTCTACATATCCTGATTCATCTGGTATATCTACTGCACCTAACCCATTTTCAACAATGAATAAAGGCTTCTCATAACGATCATACAAATCGTTCATCGTAATACGCAGACCTAAAGGATCAATTTGCCAACCCCATTGACTTGCTTGGAGGTATGGATTCTTTACAGTCGGGAACAAATTGCCTGCCGTCTTTTCTACATTAGAATCTTCATCTGCTGCAACACGTGAAGCATAATAAGAGAATGAAATGAAGTCAACAGTATGATTCTTTAATACTTCTAAATCCTCAGGCTTCATGTCTATCACAATGTTCTTTCTAGCTAATTCTTTTAATGCATAAGCAGGATAAGCACCCTTTGATTGCACATCAATGAAAAAGTAATTGCCTCGATCCTTTTTCTTTCCTTCCCAGACATCTTCTGGTCGGCAACTATAAGGATAATAACTCGCTGCTGCTAACATGCATCCTACTTTATTCTCAGGATCGATTTCATGTGCGATTTTTGTAGCTTCTGCACTTGCCACAAGCTCATGATGTGCTGCTTGATATTTTACATGCTCCTCATTTTCACCTTCTTCAAAGCAAATCCCTGCTCCAAGAAATGGTGCATGAAGAATCATATTGATTTCATTAAAAGTAAGCCAGTACTTAACAAGTCCCTTATATCGAGTAAACAATACTGTACATAAGCGTTTATAAAAATCAATTAACTTCCGATTTCGCCAGCCACCGTACGTTTCAATCAAATGCATTGGACAATCAAAGTGGGTAATTGTCACTAAAGGTTCGATTCCATATTTATGGCATTCCTTAAATAGGTCTTCGTAAAATTTTAGACCTTCTTCATTCGGCTCCAGCTCATCACCTTTCGGAAAGATACGGCTCCATGCAATCGATAATCGATACGTTTTAAAGCCCATTTCACCGAATAAGGCGATATCTTCTTTGTAACGATGATACATATCAATTGCTTCTTTTGCAGGATAAAAATATCCTTCCTCAAAAGCAAACATTTTCTTTTTACCAGTAATGATACTTCGACGGTCTGGACCAGTTGGAATGACGTCCACATTTGCTAGCCCTCTGCCACCTTGGTCAAATCCGCCTTCACATTGATTTGCAGCAGTTGCACCGCCCCATAAAAAATCTTCTCTAAATCCCATTAGTTCTCCTCCTACTTCATGACTTTAATGATTTCTTCACCAAATTTAATTGGGCTTTCATTTGCTGTTAAAATATCTCCAACCTCAGCTGAGTTTGTAATCACGACAGGAGTAATCGTCTTATATCCTTTTGCTTTAATTCCTTCAAGGTCAAACTGAATTAGCTTGTCACCTACTTGAATTTTTTGATCCTTTTGAATGAAATACTCATACCCTTCCCCATTCAACTGAACAGTATCAATTCCAACATGAATTAATAGTTCTAGACCATCTTCACTCGTAATACCGACTGCATGTTTTGAATCAAACACTGCACTAACTGTACCATTGACAGGTGAAACAACGGTACCCTCAGATGGTTCAATCGCTACACCTTGTCCTAAAATTTCTTCGGAAAACATGCCATCATCTACATGCTTTAAGCTGTGTAAAGTCCCTTGCATCGGCGATAAAATCGTTGCGCCATTAATATTTAATTTTGCATTCGTTACCGGTTTAATTGGTTCTTCAGATGTTTCTTCAACAACTGGGTCCCTATATAGGATTAACGTTGCGATAAATGTTACGACAATACTGATAGCTGCACCAATACATGCATAATAGAAGAAACTTAATGTGTTATCTCCAATATAACTAGGTAATGTTAGAAGACCTGGTGAACCACCAGAAAAGTTTCGTACTCTAAGAATACCCATAAATAATCCACCAACTCCGCCACCGATCATTGCAGCGTATAGTGGTGTCTTAAAGCGTAAGTTAACTCCATACAAAGCAGGCTCCGTAATACCAAACAGACCAGTCAAGCCCGCAGAATAAGCTAATTGCTTAATCGTACTATCCTTCGATTTTAAACCAACTCCAATAGCAGCAGCACCTTGACTTACATTTGAAGCAAGCATTCCAGGATAAATTACTGTATCATAACCTGTTGTCATCCGGTTGTTAATTCCAATTGGAACTAGACCGTAGTGAGTACCTGTTGCGACAAGCAATGGACTAAATGTTCCAACTAATAATGGAACGATCCATGGACTTACAGATTCTAATGTTGTTATACCGTTTGAAATTGCATCACTTATCATATAACCAATTGGCCCTAAAACAACCAAACTAACTGTTCCCACGATAAAGATCGTAATCAATGGTTTACTAAAGAACTTAATCGCCTTAGGTGAAACTTTATCTGCAATCGGTTCAATATAAGACATAAACCATACAGAAAGAATAATCGGGATAACAGAAGATGAATAGGATACAGCAGAGATAGGAAGTCCAAAAAGTTGAATCGCATCTCCAGTCTCTTTTGCTGTAGTCACCATCGTAATAAAAGTTGGATGAAGTAATATCCCTCCAACCATCATAGCTAAGTACATATTGGTTTTAAATTTTTGTGCAGAAGACGCTGCTAGCAAGATAGGTAAAAAGTAGAAAGCGGCATCTGCCATGAAATTCATTATTTGATAGCTTTGGCTTTCCGTTGTTAAAACATTAAATACGACTAACAGAGATAAAACTGCTTTTAGCATCCCTGCAGCTGTAATTGCAGGAAGAATCGGGGTGAAAATTCCTGTAATCGTATCAATCACTTTGGCAAAAGGAGAACGTTTATCTTCCTCCTTAGTCCCTTCACCTTCATTCAAAATATTTGTTTGCTTAGCAATCTCTTTATAAACATTTGCGACATCGCTACCAATAATAACTTGATATTGTCCGCCTTTGTTTACAACTCCCATTACACCAGGAGTACTTTTTAATGTTTGCTCATCTGTTTTTTGGTCATCCTTTAAATTAAAACGCAAACGTGTAGCACAGTGAGTCAAACTTTTAATATTTCCCTCACCACCGACTTTGTCGATGATTAATTTCGCTAACTCTTGATAGTTCATCCGTTTTATCCTCCATTCTCACATAACCTAAAATGACTTGTTGCAGATAAAAATGAATAAAAAAATACCTAAATGAATCCCTCTTTAAATAAAGGGTTCATTTAGGTATAGCCTGCATGACAGTAACAATCCTAATCACTCGTTATTCTTTTTATATGGATCGTTAGGTAGATTAGCTCATCTTCCTCTAGGTCTCTTCCAAATTCCTTTTTAATATACTCCCTAATTTTCAATGCACAGGCGTACTCGTTTGTATACTTTTCCTTTAACATGAAAATGAAACTTGACGTCCCAGCATCATCCAATTTAACACCACTAAACAATCGTTGAAAGAAAAATTTCAAGTGTGTGATAAATCGTTCATAATTTAGCGAATACTCGTCCAATTCAATTTTGAAGTGATATTTTATAATACTAAGGATATTTTGGATAACCTTTGCTATTTCAGAAACTCGGCTTACTTGTCCCATATCAAGCTCCGCATTTACGATATGCAAAGCAATAAAACCAGCTTCATCTTCTGGTAACTCAACCCCAAGTCGGTTTCTAACAATTGATAACGCTTCTTTTCCAATCAAGAACTCATGATTATAAAACCTCTTGATTTCCCATAGAAGGGCATTCTTAATTTCCATGCCATTCTGATAGCGCTCAATCGCATAACTAATATGGTCGGTCAATGTTAAGAAGATATTTTCACTTAGTTTCTTACCAAGTGAAACTTTCGCAAAGCTAATGATTTCATTGGCTACCTGAATGTGTTCCATCGGGATCGAAGAAAGCATTTGGGTTAATTTATTGACATTCCACTCTTTTGAACTGAGATAAATGTTCTCAATTCGAGTTTCATCAATTACATCGCCGACCTTTTTCTTAAAGCCGAGCCCCTTACCCATAACGACAACTTCCTGATTATCTTGATTCCTAGACAATACGATATTATTATTAATTACTTTATATACATTCATAGATAGTCCCTATTCTTTATAAATTCATCATCTACAACAAAAAATAGGTATAGCCCACAATAAAGCGGTAACAATCCTCAACCACAAGTCTAGCATAGGTGATTTCTACTTGTCAATTTGATATTTAATAGATTAAAAGAATATTTTTAGGTAATATTAGTTAGGAAAGAAGTATTATTATAGCAAGTAGCTAATGTCTAATTTTTTATTTCGGTTCAACGTCAAATGTTGGGGTGAAGTAATTTTTACTTTCCCCAACATGAACATCCATGTTTTAGACTTATGTGTTAATAAATATAATCATAAGTAAAATTAATTTCAATGTATGCATGTTATTCATAGGTTTATACACGGCTTTATTTTATGTTACAAAAGAGAGTACTGTAGTCGAAATCAACCTAAACAAAAATAAAGACCAAATTGATAACAAAATGGTCCTTATTATATTTTCTTACAGCATTTATTTTTCGTTATCATGTTCTAAAGCATCTGGATAAATGATTTCATCAAAAACTTCTTCAGTAGTTTGGTCCTTTATAGTAATGGTCACTTTGTTGCTATTTGGCTCACCACCATTAAATGTCTGATACATGACTCCTGACATCCCTAGGCCAAGTATTGCAACACCGTCCAAACTGTTTTCATAAGCATCTCTGTCTACAACAACTATAAATTCAGAAAATGTATCATTATGGGTAATATCTTTAATTGATTTATATTCTCCACTTTTCTTTGTTTCTTGGATTGTTTTATTTATCTCAGCTTCTAATTCTTCTACCATTTCTTTATGCTTTTCTTTGGACATTTTATATGTGAGAGAGCCATCATCATTCTTTACGACCTCTTTTACTCCCTCTTTTTTAGCATTTGAAATAACAGTATCAATATCTTCTCCCTCAAACATGGTAGCTGGTACCGTTATTTCTACATTTAAAAGACCTTTATCGACATCTACGTTCGGTTGTTTAGCACCTTCTTTCTTTTCTTGAGTAGTATCCTTTTCTTCATTTGTCCGATTATCATTATCTGAACAGGCAGTTGGAATGAACATCATTAAAAGTATAAACGTGATGATTAACTTCTTCATGAAAACTCCTCCTTATTCATTTTTTAAATCGGCTGCCAAATCATACAAATCTATTTAAAGATGATTTTTCCCTTTAATCTGAACTATATAGTATGATTTTATTCTTTTTTCAGGTGCTAAACTTTTTTAATGAATAAAACCCGGTGAAGTTCCACAAAAAGTGAAATTTAACCGGGTTTTTGATTTAAACATTGTTTAAGCTTACTTTATATATAATCCTGGGCATTATAGTCTATTGATAGGAAGGATACTACTTTATGTCTGTTATCATGTGAAGAACAGCTACTTTTTGGGTCACATTTTACTGTTCCGTATCCTCAACATTATAATCAAAGGTATCAAGCAATGCACGTACTTCATCCGTTGATTTTGTGTTCATCAATTGATTTCTTAATTCACTTGCTCCACGAAACCCTTTGACGTAAATCTTAAAAAAGCGATGAAGAGGTTTAAATCGACGTGGTTCTAATTCAGTTGAATATTTATCATGGAGGTCAAGGTGCAATCTTAACAAATCAAGCAATTCCTGACTAGTATGCTCTCTTGGCTCTTTTTCAAAGGCAAATGGATTTTTAAATATTCCACGGCCAATCATAACTCCATCAACACCATACTGTTCAGCGAGCTTCAAGCCAGTTTGACGGTCAAGAATATCCCCATTGATTGTTAACAGTGTTTCTGGTGCAATCTCGTCACGTAGTTTCTTTATCTCCGGAATCAACTCCCAATGAGCATCTACTTGGCTCATTTCTTTTCTAGTCCGTAGATGGATCGAAAGATTTGCGATATCCTGTTTCAAAATATGTGTTAACCAATCCTTCCACTCGTCTACATTTGTGTAACCAAGTCGAGTCTTCACACTTACAGGTAAGCCCCCTGCTTTTGCAGCTTGTACAATTTCAGCAGCAACCTCTGGACGAAGGATAAGGCCACTTCCCTTACCTTTAGACGCCACATTAGCTACAGGACAGCCCATATTGATATCTATGCCTCTAAACCCAAGTTCCGCCATCCCAATACTCATTTGCCGAAAATACTCTGGCTTATCCCCCCATATATGTGCAACAATTGGCTGTTCATCTTCGGTAAAAGTCAAACGTCCACGCACACTTTGTTTTCCATCTGGGTGGCAATAACTCTCCGTGTTTGTAAACTCAGTAAAAAACACATCAGGTCTAGCTGCTTCACTCACGACATGGCGAAAAACAACATCTGTCACATCTTCCATTGGTGCCAGTACAAAAAAAGGTCGTGGTAATTCACGCCAAAAATTATCTTTCATATTCAAACTCAAATCCTTTCATCATCAAATACCTGGTCAAACCTTCGTCTCTATATTAAAAAGTGAAAATGTTCCGCTTTTTTACACTTAAAGCATGCTTAATGACTTTTTATCAGACTTTAATTTAGAACATTATAAACTTTACTATTACTAAATAAAAAATGCAAAGGAAACAGAGCAATAAAGACAGTTTTGCTCATAGTTTAGGTACATTATCTAGATTACCACTGTATATTGTTAGAAATACTATTATCATTAGGATGGGGATAGAATCACATACTTTATCCTACACTCGATTTAAACTTATTGCTAAGATATTGAAGTTTAGTATTGGAGATAAATAAAAAACGCTCCTTACAATACGTAAGAAACGTTGAATTAATCTCATTTACAATCGATACATAATACCAGTGGTCGGGGTCGAACCGACACTCCCGAAGGAACACGATTTTGAGTCGTGCGCGTCTGCCAATTCCGCCACACTGGCAAAGCAAAATAAAATTCAAATGGTGCCGAGGACCGGAATCGAACCGGTACGGTAGTCACCTACCGCAGGATTTTAAGTCCTGTGCGTCTGCCAGTTCCGCCACCCCGGCAAGGGTTAGTTTAAATGGAGGCGGCAACCGGATTTGAACCGGTGATAAAGGTTTTGCAGACCTCTGCCTTACCACTTGGCTATGCCGCCATTTTAAACTGGAGCGGAAGACGGGATTCGAACCCGCGACCCCCACCTTGGCAAGGTGGTGTTCTACCACTGAACTACTTCCGCGCTGACAATTATAAAATTTGTATACTCTAGCCTATGCAAGAGAATCAAAAATGTGTAATAAAAAAATGGCTGGGCTAGCTGGATTCGAACCAACGAATGACGGAGTCAAAGTCCGTTGCCTTACCACTTGGCTATAGCCCACTGATTAATGGGGCGGCTGATGGGAATCGAACCCACGAATGTCGGAACCACAATCCGATGCGTTAACCACTTCGCCACAGCCGCCATTATTTAATTGGCAGGGGCAGTAGGAATCGAACCCACACCAAAGGTTTTGGAGACCTCTATTCTACCGTTAAACTATGCCCCTATAATAAATGGTGGAGGGGGGCAGATTCGAACTGCCGAACCCGAAGGAGCGGATTTACAGTCCGCCGCGTTTAGCCACTTCGCTACCCCTCCATATTGGTGAAACAGTGCCGGCGAGAGGACTTGAACCCCCAACCTACTGATTACAAGTCAGTTGCTCTACCAATTGAGCTACACCGGCATATTAAGTAAAAAGGACAATATAGTATTCATTTCAAACCAGTCACCCAAATCTCAGTCGGGTTAATCAAGAAGCAACTCGATTTGTGCGCTGATGCACTGCTACGAAGCTTATTCGATCGTGCTCTATCAATTGAGCTACACAGGCAAATAAAAGGTGGCTCGGGACGGAATCGAACCGCCGACACATGGATTTTCAGTCCATTGCTCTACCAACTGAGCTACCGAGCCTTAATGTTTTCGGCTTCCGCTAAACTTCGAATCTCTGCGTCAGCTCATTCATTCACATCCTCACGTATTCAAATACGCTCCGGTGTTCATTCATTCGCTTCCTTGATCTTCTCGCTTATCGAAACCCTTTTACTCTAGACTTAATTAACATTTTATAAATAGCAATAAATTTAGAATGGCGGTCCGGACGGGACTCGAACCCGCGACCTCCTGCGTGACAGGCAGGCATTCTAACCAACTGAACTACCGGACCATTTAATTAACTTAAATTGGTTGCGGGGACAGGATTTGAACCTGCGACCTTCGGGTTATGAGCCCGACGAGCTACCAGACTGCTCCACCCCGCGATAATAGTATGTTTAACATTTAATGGTGGAGGATGACGGGATCGAACCGCCGACCCTCTGCTTGTAAGGCAGATGCTCTCCCAGCTGAGCTAATCCTCCATATATGGTGACCCGTACGGGATTCGAACCCGTGTTACCGCCGTGAAAGGGCGGTGTCTTAACCGCTTGACCAACGGGCCAAAGTTTGTTTTATCAGTAGTGGCGGAGAGCAAGGGATTTGAACCCTTGAGACAGCTTTCGCCGCCTACACGATTTCCAATCGTGCTCCTTCGGCCACTCGGACAGCTCTCCAAAATGGCTCCGCAGGTAGGATTCGAACCTACGACCGATCGGTTAACAGCCGATAGCTCTACCACTGAGCTACTGCGGAATAATATAATTACCTGGCAACGTCCTACTCTCACAGGGGGAGTCCCCCAACTACCATCGGCGCTGAAGAGCTTAACTTCCGTGTTCGGCATGGGAACGGGTGTGACCTCTTCGCTATCGCCACCAGACAATTGTGACAAAGACTATTATACTATCTTAGAAGAATTTTTCAAGTCTTTTTTGAAGAAAATATTCCTTCAAAACTAGATAACGATTTTTTATTCAATTCACTAAGCTTCTGCTTTTATATTTAGGTTAAGTCCTCGAACGATTAGTATCTGTCAGCTCCACGTGTCACCACGCTTCCACCTCAGACCTATCAACCTGATCATCTTTCAGGGTTCTTACTCACTAATGTGATGGGAAATCTCATCTTGGGTGACTTATTTAATTCAAGTGTATTAACGGTTAATAGATAGATAATTTGGTAGACTTCTCTTCTAAATTAGTATAAAACACCCCATAAATTAGGGCGTTCCTTTGCCGTCAACATAGAAAAAGAAAAAGCGTGTTTTGAAACAAGATTAATCAAAACACGCTCTAAGTTACTTCCTATTAAATTTCACCTAACCATAATGATAAAAATCCGCGAATACCTTTAGCTTTTTAATTGCCCAAATGACTAAATTAACTTTTTAATTATAGGTTCATATTCACTAGAATTTTGCATTGGCTGCGATCCTTTGTTAACAATTCGAAGCCTTTTTCAACAATATCATTTAACGCAATCTCACTTGTAATGACTGATTTCCCATCAATTACACCATTAGCTAACAGACGAATGACTTCAGGAAATAAGCGAACGTATGCATAAGACCCACTGATTTTTGCTTCTGTTCTTACGATCATATTTGGATCAAAATTGACTGGTTTTTCCCATACACTGACAATTTTGAACTCTCCTCCAGGGCGCACGGCGCTTACTCCACTTGTAAATGTCGCTTGTACACCAGCTACATCATAGGCAACATTTACTCCACCATTCGTTTTTTCACGAATAAATGATACTGCATCTGTTTCGATTGGATTAATCACATGTGTTGCTCCAAGTTCCAATGCTTTCTGGCGACGTTCATCTGCAACCTCTACAACAAAAATCTCACTTGCACCAGCTGCTTTAACAGCTTGTAACAACAATAATCCGATTGGACCAGCACCAAATATTGCTGCAGTGTCACCAAGTCTTAATTGGCTTTGGCGAACTGCGTGCACAGCAACTGCCGTTGGCTCTACAAGTGCTCCAAGCTCTAAGCTCATGTTTTCAGGTAAGTGGAAAATATTTTCTTGATTCACCACTGCAAATTGGGCAAAGCCTCCTGAGACAGTATATCCATAGCCTTGACGCTCTGTGCATAAGTTAACAAAGCCTCTTTGACAATTATCACATTTTCCACATGGAATTAGTGGTTCTACAGCTACCCGATCTCCCACTTTTCCATTTGTTACACCTTTACCTACTTCCACAACTACACCTGAAAACTCATGACCCAAAACAGGCTGAGTACGGATTGGATAAGAGCCGGCTACATACTCATGCATATCGCTACCACAAATCCCTGCATATTCGACTTTTACCTTCACCATACCTTCTTCTAGAGCAGGTATTTCTGCATCTTCTACTCGAATATCTTTCATTCCGTATATCTTTGCTGCTTTCATCTTTCTTTACCTCTTTCCTTGTTCTGAAGTTGCTTGCAGTCCATTAATAATAAAGTTTACGGCAAAATCCGCTACCTGTTCGGGACTCATTTCCGATTGAGTTCGATTCAAAAATGCATTATTGTGAGAAAACATTAATGTTCCCATTATAAAATTAACGGCTACGTCAACTGATGGAAAATCAATCAAATTTTTCTCCTGACATTCCTGCAATATTAACCGAAGCTGTTCCCACGAAGGCAGAAATACATCAGTCAGCATCTCTAATCTCGGACTATTCATCACTAACTCTTGCTGTAGTATACTAACTAATTCACTTTCTTCATTTCTAAAAATAACAAACTGTCTACAAAAGCTCTTAAGTGCACCTAACGAATCTGATAAATCATATTTCATATTCTCAAACAATTGTCTAATTGGTTGAAACACTTCAAAGAAAACATTTTCTTTTCCACCAAAATGATAAGAAACAAGTGCCAATGAAACATTTGCCTCATGACAAATTTGTCTAACAGTCGTCCCTTCATAGCCCTTTTTCGCAAATAATTCCTTTGCTGCCCGAAGGATTTGATCTCTTACATCCTTATTTCTATCATTACTTCTGTTTTGTTTTAATGGACTCATTCCTTTCATCACTTTTGAACAAACGTTTTGAACAATTGTTCAATTAATAGTATACGCTTGTTCCTAATCATGGTCAATCAAATAAGATTCACCTAGTTTTAAGTGATGCATCTACATACTTTCAGTGAAACAAAGGCTGTTTGTAGGCACTGTTCTTTTTGTAAAAAATACAAAATTCCGCTCATCCAAACTTAATGGGCGGAATTTAAAACTTCACGAATTTTTTTATAAAGGTTTAGCAATAACCTTGTTTCTTCTGACTAGTCTTGTAAATATCCGGCAGCTGTAAACGAAGCAGCTCTTCCATTTTTTCTTCATCTTTCCTTATTTCCCCAACATCAACTGCAATCGGAACAAGGCTCATTCCATTTGGACCGACCAATGGCTTTTCTTTTTGCTTGATTCTGAAGCCATACGATATCCGCATCATTCGATAAAATCTGTTTTCCATTAATGCAATATAATACATTGGGTTATACTTTTTTACATGTTCAAGAAAAATATGAAAAAATAAATGAAAATATCCTTTACGTTGATAATCTTCATGAAGGCAAAGCTTATCAATTTCCCATACTTCTTTTTGATGGTGATAAATCTCTTTATATTGTGAAAAATCGGCACCCTTTTGGACTGTGCTATCAGGGTTATTTGGATGATACGGAATAAATTCAATCGTACCAATGACTTTTCTTTTTTTAATAAATGACTTTGGTATCGTTATTATATACCTTACTCCATTTTTAGCGTACGGATCATTCACCCAGCCATATTTCTTACAATAATACTCCCACGTTAATTCAAATTCCTTTTGCTGTTTACGGGTACTTACAATTTCAAACAAGGGAAACCCTCCTAAAAAACTTGTCCCCCTTTGTACTTTGGGGACTGACCCTTTCCTGTTAACTATCTAAAACGTCTCCTGGAAATCCAGGATTATGATCATCACCACCACCAGGCGGCTTATCGGGAGGCCAGAATTTCATTGTCATGTTAACATCCAACACTTCTAGTTTAGGTGTACTCCAACTTTCCTTCATACTACTCCCCTCCTTTAATGGTACCGTTTTATAAAGAACATAATGGCCATATGATTATCTCTTTTCATTTTCATACAGTCCACCATAGAGGATACTCGTGTTCTTCATAAAGAACGTTTGCTATATCTTAACATCTTAATCTCTTAAAGTAAACAGATCCTTTTGAAAAAAAATTCAAGAATCATTAGTCACATCTATTACTAGTGAATAAGCATTATTTATGTTAGGAAAAAACTGTATTCATGACCTTTTTCCTCAGAAAAAGCGATGAATTGCTCCATTATTTTATGATAAATAAGGAGGAAGTGCTTGTGAAGAATATCACAAATTTAGTTGTTTACATTCATCACTTAATGAAGCTCCTGTAATTTTTTTATATCTTAAATAAAAGTGCCAGTCCGATAAAAACACTTTGGGGACAGTCCCCAAAGTGTTTTTTGAATACAATATATAGTTATCCACAAATCAAAACCACAACATATAGTACCGATTAAGTGTGAGGAACATATTTTATCCCCTGAAAATGGGGCGCAAAAGTACAAATTGGGGACTGTCCCCCTATTCTTTTGTTTGGCGGAGGTATTTTATGTAGTTTGTTTTGTCTTCGAGTTCTCTTTCTAGGTAGCCGAGGTAGGCGAAGAGTAGGCTCATGTCTTTTGTGATTTCAGCTGTGCTGTCTTTTTTTATGTATTTTTCTTTAATCTTTTTTACTTCCTTTTTGACGACCCACCGTTCATTTTGTTGGTCATCCTCTGCAACTGTGAAATCTGTAACCGTTTCTGATGGAATCAATTCAATTCCCATAAATCTTTTTACAGGGTTTTCCTTTGTTTTATTTAAAATATACACAAATTTTTCATCTTCTAGCTCCTTCAATGCGTCTGGATGAATATGAATGGTTTTAGGTATCGTATCTTGATCAACGATAAAAGCCTTCAATTTATCTACGAGCTTCATGTTCTTTCCCCCTATTCGTTTTTTTAAAAAAGTCACTCATCCCCTATAAAACAACCTATTCATAAGGTCGACGAAAAATTACCTAGGCTGCGAATAACTTGGCAATTGCTTAAAATCCCCTCCTTATTACCATGTAGCAACTATTTTCATTCCATAGCAGAGTATTTTTCAGCCTAATAACAAATAACGTTTTTTTCCAACCATCTATGGGAATAATACAACTTAATATGACATGGTAGGAGGAAATCATGTGAGCACAAAAGGTAATTTATCTATTTTTGCTTTAGGTGGCGTAAATGAAATTGGCAAAAACATGTATGTTGTTCAATATGATAACGATATTTTAATCATTGATTGCGGTTCTAAGTTTCCCGATGAAAGTTTATTAGGAATTGATTTAATCATCCCTGACATTACCTACTTGGAAGAGAATAAAGATAAAATTCGCGCGTTGCTTGTTACACATGGACATGAGGATCATATTGGCGGTATCCCTTATTTCTTAAAAAAGTTAAACATCCCAATTTATGCAACCCGCTTCACTTTAGGATTGATTGAATTAAAATTATCTGAGCATAAGCTTCTTAGAGATACAGTGCTCAATCAAATCAACTCTGATTCAACACTTACGTTCGGTGAGGTTCAAGTAAGCTTTTTTAAAACAAATCATAGCATCCCCGATTGCCTAGGGATCGTGTTTCATACACCTGAGGGAAATGTCGTACATACAGGCGATTTCAAGTTTGATTTAACCCCTGTTAATAATCAGTATTCTGATATTCATAAAATGGCTGAAATCGGCAAACAAGGTGTTTTAGTTTTATTATCAGAAAGTACAAATGCCGAGCGTGCCGGCTTGACCCCTTCAGAGCAAATCGTTGGAGATCATGTTGAGGAAGCGTTCATGAAGGCAAAGCGTAAAGTCGTTATTTCGACCTTTGCTTCAAATATTAATCGCGTCCAGCAGGTCGTTAACGCGGCGCTAAAAACAAATCGAAAGCTTGCCTTACTCGGTAGAAGCATGGTTAATGTTGTTGATGTTGCGGTTGAACGCGGCTACTTGCAAATTCCAGAGGGGATGTTAATTGAACCACATGAAATTAACACCCTTGCACCTGAGCAAGTTGCCATACTATGTACAGGTAGTCAAGGTGAGCCGATGGCAGCACTTGCACGTCTATCAACAGGTAAATTTCGCGATGTTGATATTTTGCCAGATGATACGATCATTTTTGCTGCTTCACCTATACCGGGAAATGAACGAAATGTTTCGCGAATTATTGACAGCTTCTTTTCTCTCGGTGCAAAGGTGATCTATGGATCAGGGAGTTCTACGAAAATGCATGTTTCAGGGCATGGCTATCAAGAGGATTTAAAGCTTATGCTAACATTAATGAAACCAACCTATTTCATTCCAATTCATGGTGAATATCGCATGCTTCATCAGCATCGTCAATTAGCTGAATCTGTTGGAGTTGAGGAAGGAAATACTTTCATTATCTCAAATGGTGATGTTGTTGATATTAAAGATAACGAAGCCGTTCAAACGAGAAAAGTACCAGCGGGAGATACATTTGTTGATGGCGTCGGTGTAGGTGATATCGGCGGTACAGTTTTACGAGACCGCAAGCAGCTTTCAGAGGATGGAATGATTATTGTCGTCATTACGTTAAGTAAGACCGAAAGAAAAATACTTTCCGGTCCTGACACAATTACGAGGGGCTTCGTATATGTCCGCGATTCTGAGAAGCTATTAAAGGATGTAAATCACCTAGTAAAAAATACAGTAAATGAATTACAAAATGAAAATGTCCAGCAATGGAATGTCATTAAGCAAAATATTAAGAAGGAATTAGGACAATATTTGTACGCCCAAACGAAAAGAAAGCCTATGATATTACCGGTAATCATTGAAATTTAATGAGGACTTACTCAAAAGGTTTAGAACCCTTCACAAACACCAATATATAGTAAACTAATCCCATCATTAGTTTATATATGTGTTAGAGGGGTCTAAACCTTTGTTTTTGAGCCATCCTCCACCTTTTCATAAAAAAACAAGACTATTTTCATTTACATTCCGACGACCAAGGCAGGAGTCTCGCACACATTAATCCAATCAACCTTTCCACCATAAAAAAACAAACAGACCCTTTAACAATGTAAAGGGTCTGTTTTCTTTTCAAAGATAACAAAAAGTGTCATCCATGTTTTTATGGTTTATTTGTATGGTTTTATAATTTTTGAACGTTAGCAGCTTGCGGGCCTCTGTTTCCTTGCTCGATATCAAAGGAAACCTCTTGACCTTCCTCTAAGCTTTTGTAACCTTCTCCTTGAATTGAAGAAAAATGTACAAATACATCTTCTCCACCTTCAACTTCAATAAATCCAAAACCTTTTTCTGAATTAAACCATTTTACTCTACCTTGTGCCATTAACAATTTCCTCCTAAATCAATCAAAACACGTTTGATGATAATTTCGATTATTATTATGTCCTTCCACCCCATTCTTAAACATAAAAATTAAAAAATAATTTTTTCATGCGGTATAACGCTATTTTGTAGGAGGAACGATTTTCACAAATAGGAAAAATTATGTTAAAATTTTAATGATTGATTGTAAGAATATTTAAATAAAACGCTATGTTAAACATTGTTGGTGATTTCCGCATCAGGCATTCTTTTTCTGCGGGAAGTTAGGAAGCCTCTTCAGCTTAAGCCCATGGCTTCTCCAGCATATCTCGTGCCACCGCACTAATCAAAAATAACCTTTAACATAGCGAAATAAAACTATATTAAATTTGGAGATAATAATGACAAACTACAACATTTTATTTTTAGACATTGATGGAACGATTTTGAGACCTGACGATACAATTGAACAATCGACAAAGCAAGCAATTGCTGAAGTAAAGGAAAAAGGCATTGAGGTTTTCCTTGCAACAGGCAGACCATTGCATGAAATATCTCATATTGCTGAGGAATTAAATATCGATTCATTTATTGGATATAACGGTGCCTTTGCGATTCATAAAGGCGAAGAAATTTTTAATTCTCCTATGAACCCTAAGACGGTTGAAAGCTATCTTGAAATTGCCAAAAACAATGGTCACGAGCTTGTGCTTTATACTCGTGAAAAAAATATTTTCCCAGACCTCGATAGTCCTGCTGTAAAAGATTTTTTAGAAGCATTCCATTTACACTATAATGAACAATTCACACCTGAGGTTGTTACTCATATTCTTGGGATTACTTTAATCAATTTAACTGAACAAGATCCAAAGCTATATGAAAAGGCAGATCCTACAATTCATTTATCACAAGTTAATGTCGATGGTTTACGTCATTGCTATGATGTCATCCGTGATACGGTGAACAAAGGAGTTGCCGTCAGCCATATTCTTGAGCATTTGCAAATTCCGAAAGAAGCAGCAATTGCCTTTGGCGATGGGATGAATGATAAGGAAATGCTCAGCACGGTAGGTGAAGGCTTTGCAATGGGAAACGGTCACCCTGAGCTTTTTCAATACGCAAAGCACAAAACGACAAAAGTAACCGATTCTGGTATCTATAATGGATTAAAATCACTTGGTCTTGTGAAGTAATCGATTTACGTTCGGGAAATCCGTCCAGTAATCGGGACGGTTCCCTTTCATATATTCCCCTTTACACCTACGCCTATATATGTGTAACCTAAATCGACCAATCTGTTACGATCAAGCGCATTTCTGCCATCAAAAATGACCGGTTTGTTTACTTTTAACTTAATCGCTTCCCAATCGAGGTGTATTAGCTCCTTCCATTCTGTGACGAGGATAATCGCATCTGCTCCTTCTATTGCGCCTATCGGTGTTTGCGCGTAATTAATCATGGGGAAAATTCGTTTTATCTGATCAATTCCTTTAGGATCATAGGCTGACACA
This sequence comes from Metabacillus niabensis, assembly GCF_902829255.1. GTDB lineage: Bacteria > Bacillota > Bacilli > Bacillales > Bacillaceae > Metabacillus > Metabacillus niabensis. Next base: position 18,968 of record NZ_CADEPK010000019.1, read on the forward strand.
ATGGCGTGATTTTGAATAAGATATTCGATTACTCGTAGCGAGGAGGCTTCTCTAATATCGTCTGTTTCTGGCTTAAACGTTAAGCCTAAAATAGCAATATGCTTATTCGTTAAGTCTCCTAGTGTATTTGCCACATTTGTCATAAACCATTCAACCTGGGAATCATTTACGCTTTGTACTGCTTGAAGAATTTGAAATGGAACGTGATTTGCTGCTGAAAATGCTAATAATGCTTTAATATCTTTAGGAAAGCATGAACCTCCAAAGCCAATACCCGCTTGAAGAAAATCTGGACCTATCCGCTTATCTAGCCCCATACCTTTTGCTACATTTGTTATATCGACATTTAAATTCTCGCACAATCTTGCCAGTTCATTAACAAACGATATTTTCGTTGCTAAAAAAGTATTTGAAGCATATTTAATCATTTCCGCGTCGTTTAGCGCTGTAAATAAAATTTTCGATTGAAAATCGTTATATAAACTGTTCATTTTCATCTTCGCTCGGTCATTTTCACATCCTAAAATAATCCGATCTGGCTGTAACGCATCTTTTAACGCTCTACCCTCTCTTAAAAATTCAGGATTTGAAACAAGATCAAATGGGATATCCACATTTCTCTTTTGCAATTGGGAGAATATAATTTCCTGAACCTTCTTCCCTGTGCCTACGGGAACTGTACTTTTCATAATGATTATTTTATAGTCATCGATAAATGTTCCAATCGATTGTGCCACTTGCTCAACAAATGAAAGATCTGCCTCACCAGATGGTAATGATGGAGTGCCGACAGTGATAAACACATATTCAGCTTGTTTGAGAGACTTCCTAATAGATGTTGTAAATGATAGCTGACCAAGTTTCAGCTGCTGCTTCATCATATCTTCCATACCTGCCTCATAAAATGGAAGATATCCTTGTGATAGAAGCTTTACCTTCTCTTCGTTATGTTCTACGACTACTACGTGATGACCATAAGCTGCAAAGGCGACACTTGTCGTCATTCCAACATAGCCCGCACCTATTACGGCAATATTCATTTTTCCCCGCTCCAATCCAAGTTTATCTATCGTATTAAACTTCCTTATCTATTTTTCGTTTGCTTGAATCCTGTTTAAATAATCTAGTACTTCATCACGTAAATCATCTCGCTGTAAAGCAAAATCAATTGTTGCTCGAATAAACCCTAGCTTATTTCCGATATCATATCGCCTTCCGTGAAATTGATAGGCATAAACGGCTTGGCGCTCATTTAATATTCGAATCGCTTCCGTTAACTGTACTTCACCACTAGAATCTGGAGGTAGTGTATTTAAAATTGAAAAAATTTCCGGTCTTAGGATATAGCGCCCTAAAATCGCATATTGAGATGGCGCCTCTTCTTTCTTTGGTTTTTCGACCAATGTTTCGATGTTTAATATATTTTCGTCTATCTCACTACCCTTTGGTTTAATAATCCCGTATTGAGAGACTTCATCTTCTGACACCTTTTGAACGCCAACAATCGAGGAATGATACCTGTTGAAGACTTCAATTAATTGCTGTAAACAAGGCTTTTCTGACATCACGATATCATCACCTAATAGAACAGCAAAAGGTTCATTGCCAACAAATGATCTTGCACAATTAATCGCATGTCCTAAACCCTTAGGTTCCTTTTGACGAATATAATGGATATTTGCAAGATTCGTAATTTTTTGCACCTCATGAAATAAGCTTAATTTATTCTTTTTCATCAAAGCATCCTCTAGTTCATATGTTTGATCAAAATGATCCTCAATCGAACGCTTACCACGCCCGCTAATGATAATAATATCCTCAATCCCTGAAGCAACTGCCTCCTCCACGATATATTGAATCGTAGGTTTATCAACTATCGGCAGCATTTCTTTCGGTAATGCCTTCGTTGCTGGTAAAAATCTTGTCCCTAATCCAGCTGCTGGTATAATCGCCTTCCGTATCTTCATTCAAATTCCCCTCATAATACAATTAAATTTTTCAACTTATTTATTTTTATGAAAGTCACCTAAAAATGTATGGTGGTTTATCCTATACATAAAAAAATAGGTAGATGATAGCTACATTTAATAAAAAACAAACTAGCACAAATGTTACTTGGGTTTATAAGTAGTCAAACGTTTTCAAAGAATGGGTATTCCTATATCAAGAAGAAGCCTCAGAGACGTTCTAAAGAAGAACAAGCATTCACCTAAACCAACTAATTAAATAAATACATGTAAAATAGTTTAGTTGTCCTATACAAATATTTTCCTTTCTCATAGGTTAATTAAAAGTATGCTCCAGTGTAAAAAACCACCTTCTATCAATTACAAAAAGTACTTTCTTGCCTGCACTTATTTTTTCATTATTGCAACTATAGAAATGGCGTAATTTATTCTGGTGTCACTACTTTAATATTTATGGCTGGAGGTATATCGTGGAAAATACAATGATTATGCCATGGGAAGAGGATCCGCTTCAGGAATTTTATGTACCGGATTACATTATTCAATATGCCCATCAGGTTCTCGAAGCCTATGATTTTTCTGTTCATAGTATGAATGTCGTAACGACAAAGTCAGATAAAGGCGGGGCCATTTGGAAAATGGAAACGAATGCCGGTCCGAAAAGCTTAAAGCTATTACATCGAAGACCTGCAAGAAGCATGTTTAGCCTTGGCGCTCAAGATTATTTAGTACATCAACAAAATGCGAAAGTCCCACCAATTATCAAAACGAAGGACGGTAGCAGCTATGTCGAAGCTGGGGGAAAGCTATGGTTTGTCGCGGAATGGATTGAACCATTAACCCCTGTATCAAAAGATTTAACAGGGGCAAAGCACTTATGCCATGCACTTGGCGAATTTCACCGTTTAAGCAAAGGGTATGTCCCTCCACAGCATTCCGAAATTGCCTCAAGAGTACTGAAATGGCCGAAAAATTATCAAAAGGTTATTAATAAAATGGAATGGTTCCGTAACATAGCGATGGCCTATCAGGAAATGCCTGCAAGCTCTTACCTATTACAAGTTTTAGATGGCTTTGAGCAACAAGCAATAGCTAGCTATGAAAGATTACAAGCTTCAAGCTACACTGAGTTAGCACAGCTCGGAAACGAATACTGGGGACTTGTTCACCAAGATTATGGATGGTCAAATGGACAAATGGGTCAGGATGGCATGTGGATTATTGACCTAGATGGTGTTGCCTATGACCTGCCAATCCGTGATTTAAGGAAGCTTATTTCCGGCACAATGGCTGATTTATATCGTTGGGATACAACTTGGGTAAGAGAAATGATTTTAGCCTATCATGAAGCAAATCCAATTTCACCACAGCTATATGATTTACTAATGATCGATTTATCCCTTCCAAACGAATTTTATAAAAACATTAAAGAAGTAGTCTATGAGCCTGAATTATTTTTAAATGAACAGACTAGAGCCTTAATCCAAACAATTGTTGATACCGATCAAACGAAATGGCCTGTATTAGAAGAAATTCAACATGATTGGAAGGGAGTAGAACAAACATGAACATCTTAATGATTTGTACCGAGAAGCTGCCTGTCCCTCCAGTACTAGGTGGAGCTATTCAAACGTATATTGCTGGTAGTCTTCCATATTTAAAAAATGCTCATACGATTACCGTTCTCGGTGTTAATGACCCATCTCTTCCCGACGAAGAAACAATTGATGGTGTTCGTTATGTCCGAATTCCTGGTAAAGTTTTTACCGTTTATCAAGAAGGAGTCACACAATATCTTGAGACAAACGAGTTTGATCTGATTCATATTTTCAACCGTCCAAGACTTGTCCTCCCTGTTCGACAAGCAGCACCAAATGCCAAAATTACATTGAGTATGCACAATGATATGTTTTCTCCAGAAAAAATTAATCCTGAAGAAGCTGCTTTAGCACTCGAAGAAGTCTCAAATATCGTAACAGTTAGTGATTACATCGGCAATGAAATAAGTAGATTATTTCCACAGGCAGCGACAAAGGTGAAAACGATTTACTCTGGAGTAGATACAGAGCAATTTTTACCAGGTCATCACCCAAAAATGCGCCAAGTGAGAAATGAGCTTCGCAGAGCAAATGGATTAGAAAACAAAACGGTTCTCTTATTTGCTGGAAGACTATCACATAATAAAGGTGTAGATCGCTTAATTCGTGCCCTTCCTGAGCTTTCAAAACGTTTTAATGATCTAGCTTTAGTCATCGTTGGAAGCAAATGGTTTAGCCAAAATGATGTAACCGATTATGTTGCTTACATTCGCTCCTTAGCAAATCGCTTGTCAGTACCAGTTGTCACAACAGGATTTGTCGCACCTAACGAAATTCAAAATTGGTTTGCTGCTGCCGATTTATTCGTATGCACATCAGTTTGGCAGGAGCCTCTTGCACGTGTCCATTATGAAGCAATGGCTGCAGGGCTACCAATTGTTACGACAGCACGTGGTGGAAATCCGGAGGTTATTCAATTAGGAGAAAATGGGCTCGTTGTTGAAAATCCAGAAGATCCGAATAATTTCACAGAAGCTATTTCTAAAATTCTTTCAAATAAAGCTTTAATGAAACGAATGGGGGAAAAGGGAAGAGAATTAGCCCTCACATTATACCAATGGGATCGTGTCGGCTCTGAAATTCTTGATGTTTGGAATCATGCTACATTGTCGCAATCTACAGCTCCAGTGCCAGCAGCTAATAAGGTTACTAGTATTGAAAAATATCGAAATGAACAGCGTCCAAATAAAACAACAGCTAAAAAAGCAACAGCCAAAGAATCTGCGACAAATAAAGCAACAGCTAAAAAAGCAACGGCCAAAAAATCCGCGACAAATAAAGCAACAGCTAAAAAAGCAATTGCCAAGAAAAATACCGTACAAACAGAACAAAGAAGTAAGCAACCAAGCAAACTAGTCGAACGCACCGTAGCTAATCTTGCCAACTCTACTCCAACTCCTACAAATCAAAATCAAAGTGGCACTAACCGCCAAAGCTCTTTAAACAAGAAAGTTCTTAAGTCATTCCTACAAGAAATGCTTATAGCATCTACAAAGCAATCACTTGAAAAACTTGCACGACCATCTAAATAAGGAATCACATAAAATAAGCGGGATGAATCTTCATCCCGCCATTTCATTTAAGCCCTCACTCAAAATTCCCATCTTTATCAATTGAGCTTTCACTTCATTATAATCTAAAAGGAATCTTCTCTTAATCGATTAATTAGTTGCTTTCTTAAGCTGTTCACTCGCTCACCTGTGCTAGCTTCAGCCTCCTCAGAATCTTCTTCCAAACCTTCGTTCACTTCTTGTTCCAAATCGTCCTCTTCTTCATTCTCTTCTACTTCTACGTCATCATCTACTTTGTCTTCTTCGTCTTCTTCAGCATCGTCACTTTCATATTCAACTTCTACTTTTTCACCATCAATCTCTAATGAAACATTACTACCAGCAAATAAATTATCTTCCTCAAGTGCATCTAAAAGGAATCTTAATGCTTCTTCAGCTGATACACCTTCTGATAATCCAACTTCCTCGTGAAATTCAACCTTAAGTTCAAACTTTTTTATTCCCTTTGCCATCCGTTTCCCCTCCTACATATGATTAATAGTTTATAACTCAGACTTAGTTTATGACGCGAATTTAAAATGGTATAGTACAGCTTCCTCATGCAGTTATCATTCATTTAAAAGTTCACTACTTTAGTAGCCAAAATGATTTCACCTTCATTGCTTCTAGCGATATTCTTACATTTATCATTATTTTCTTTTGCATAATAGGTATTGGTTCATACACATGCCTTCGCTTTTACATACATTAATTTAAAGACTTTACTATCTATAGGAAGGAGACCAATTATGACATCATCTATTAATTATTGTAGTGCCCTACAATCATTACCTTCTGGATCAGAGGTTACAGTTCATACGAAAGATAAAAGCTATTATAATACAATTTTCAAAAGATATTATCCAAGAACAAATACAGCCCTAATTGTTATCGATCCGTTTTATAGCCTTGGTGGTTATCCAGTTTTAATCCCTTGTCATGAAATTGTTTCGATTGATTTACCTAATTCAATACAGGGAGTTTCTGATGAGGATGAATAATCATCAAGCAACACCCTCATTACGCTTTCGAAAGTCACATTTCTTCCATCGAGTTGAGAGACAATGAAAATCGTTGTAACAGGTGCAGCAGGATTTATCGGCTCCCATTTATGTGAGCAATTACTAACAGATAGCCGGAATGAGGTTGTAGGTGTTGATACGTTTATAGGACCGACTCCCCCTCCACTTAAGAAGCTTAATCTAACGAATCTAGTTAAATCCCCCTCTTTTCAATTTGTTAACGACGACCTTTTAACGATTGATTTAGATGAACTATTAAAGGATGTAGATGTCATCTATCATTTAGCTGGGATACCAGGAGTTCGTTCTAGCTGGGGAAGGGATTTTGACCCATATGTAAGGAATAATATTGTTGTTACACAGCGACTGTTAGAGGCAGCAAAAAATAAACGCATTAGTAAATTCATTTATGCTTCTACTTCATCTATCTACGGTGAAAAGGATGGAAAAGTGGCTGAGAATTCTTTACCTACTCCACTTTCTCCGTACGGAATTACGAAATTAACTGGTGAGCATTTATGCCATGTATACCAAAAAAGCTTTAACCTCCCGATTATCATTCTCCGCTTTTTCACTGTTTATGGACCTAGACAGCGGCCAGATATGGCTTTTCATCGTTTTATTTTGCAAATGATAAAGGAAGAGACATTAACAGTATTTGGAGATGGATTACAATCAAGAGACTTCACCTATATTAGCGATTGTGTTAATGGGATTGCTAATGTTTTACACAAAGATGGCTTAATTGGAAGAACATTGAATATCGGAGGTAAAGAGAGAGCTACAATCAATGAAACAATTTCGATTCTCGAGAAGTTACTAGGAAAGCGAGCAAACATACAATATTCTGGTAACATCAGCGGGGAACCAAAGCATACATGGGCAGATATTTCATTAGCCGAGAATCTACTGGACTATAAGCCAAGATGGACGTTAAAGGAAGGATTACAAAAGGAAATTGAGTATATCCGTTCTGCCTATTCTATCTAATAATATGTGAGAATATGAAACTCAATCTACCTATTAGCTTAAAACAGATGACAAAGTATGCACTTAATACGTCTATGAGACTTAAAGGAAATGATACAATTGAAACTAGCCTTTATTTGTACAGAAAAGCTTCCCTCTCCCGCAATAAGAGGAGGAGCCATTCAAATTATGTTAGATGGGATTATTCCTTATTTCCAAAACCATCAAGTAACCATTTTCTCGATTACCGACCCTAAGCTCTCAAATCAAGAAACAGATGGATTTATTCAATATATACGGTTTCCTAGGGAAAACTATGAAATGGATGTAGCGAATGCACTTAAAAACCAATCCTTTGATTTAATTCATGTATTTAATCGCCCAAATACGGTCCATCTATACAAGGCAGCATCACCAACAAGTAAATTTGTCCTCAGTCTCCATAATGATATGTTTTCAGAGCTGAAGATGACAAAGGAAGAAAGCCTCCGGGCACTGAAACATGTCGATGCAATTACTACTGTTAGTCAATATATTAAACGAACGGTCACATATCGATATCCACAATATTCTCATAAAATATATGTATTATATTCAGGAGTCGATTTGACAAAATTTACGTCTATTCATGAGAAACAAGGCCAAGTGCTACAAAGAACGCTTCGACAACGCCACAAGCTTTCAGGCAAGCAGGTTGTTCTTTTTATTGGGAGATTAAATAAAACAAAAGGACCCCATTTATTAATTAAAGCACTTGAAGAGCTTATTCCTAAATACCCTCATATCTGTTTAGTCATCGTTGGAGGGAAATGGTTTAGTGAAAATACTGTTGATGACTATGTACATTCTTTATATACATTAGCAGAAAACCATCGTGACCATATTTACTTTACGAACTATATTCCATCAGACGAAATCCCTCTTTATATGACAATGGCAGATCTATTCGTTTGCAGCTCACAATGGCATGAGCCTCTAGCACGTGTTCATTATGAAGCAATGGCAGCTGGACTTCCAATTATAACAACGGACCGCGGCGGCAATGCAGAGGTAATTGCTCACAAGCATAATGGCTATGTCATTTCCGACTACGATAATCCACAAGCTTTTTCTCAAGCAATCGATTATCTTCTTTCAAACCGAAATAAAGCAAAACAATTCGGTCTTGCTGGACGAAAAATCGTTGAAGAGCATTTCCAATTTCATCATGTAGCAGAAAGATTAGAAAACATTTATGTAACTAGTCTAAATTCATAGGGACAGTCCCCACATTTTTAATGTGGGGGTTGTATCTTCCAATCATTTCTTTTTATCCTATTTATATGTAACACTACATCCATAGGTTTTTTGCTAAAAGCTATACAAAAAGCAGGTGAATTATTGTGAAATACATAATTGTTATAACGATTGTAATGCTACTTTTGCTTGGGTGTAAGGCAAATAACACTTCTGAAATGATATCTGAACTAGAGAAACCTAATGATAATCGAACAATGAGCGGAGTCGTTTATTCAGGAATTGAAGGAAAGTGGTTACTTCTTAATGTAAAATCACCTCCTGATTTATCAAATTATGATTTAGAACAAGTGAAAAAAGAATTTAAAGACATTATCCAACTTTATAATTTGAACAGTAGAGTTCAATCAGGAGATAAAATCACAATCTGGTATGATTATATTAGAGAGTCTTATCCTCCGAAAACAAAGGTATTGAAGTATGAAAAGATAGTCGATAAATAATTGATTTATTCATTCTTATTATTAAAAATTTTTAATACATAAAGAGGCATTGCTACAAACAATGCCTTTTCTATTTGTTCCAATATTTATTTTTCAATTACACCCGAGGTACTTTTATCCCTTCGATTACAAATGTGTGGGAATACGTACGATTTGCATAAAGTGTGTATTCTGGGTGTGTTTTCTGTCCCCAGCTGTCATCTCCGCCAACTCCCATTTGCTTATGATTGATTCTTACAACAACCTTATGTGTTTCCGGTAGCTTATAACAATGAGAAGCCTCTTCTAATTCAAAAGGAGTGTATGGAAGAGCATTGATTTCAAAGGTTGGCTTTCCGGTAATCTTTAAGCCAATTCCATCTGCATTTAATAATGTCGCCCATCTAACCTCTGTTTTATTTCCACATTCCTGTGGTTTTAAATATGGGACGAATTGGTCAACTACTTTCCCACTATAAATATCAATTTTTGCTCCAGTTGCCCGATCCCAGTAGGTTTCAAACGGACCTTTCCCATACCATGTGATCGTATCAAATGTCTTATCCATTGAGAGCATGACACCTATTTCAGGAATTTCTGGCAACCCCTCACCTGGAATCAAGTTTTGATGGATTTCGATTTTGCCCTCGCCTGTAATTGTATACGTAATGTTACAGAAGGACGGAGTCGAAGTAGGGAGCATATATTCAGTAGAAATCGTTGCAGCATAATCTGTAATATGATACGTAAAGCTTGTTAATCGTCGTTTTACTCCTGCCTTTCTCCATGTTGCACTTCTTTCATTTAGCCTATTCCCACGATCGTTATCAGTCATCGCTCGCCAAAAGTTCGGCATTAGCGCTGACTTTATAAGGTCAACATCCTCATATTCGTATGATTCAATGCTTCCGGTTTCTTTATTAAAGCTAACCGTAAACTGCTCACTCTTTACTAATAATGAATCTGTCTCATCCTTTACTTCAAGAGCTGGGACATGACGTTCAATATTGATAATTCTTACGCCATCCTTTGGTAAACCAAATTGCTCGAACGCTATTTCATGTCCTTCCTCTGCCCACAATGTGTCTTCCTTAAGAAGAAAAGCCAAATTCAACAGACATTCTTCACCAACAATATCTGTAGAAGGTGTCAAATAGTCAATTCTAACAATTTTAGACGTTCCAGGAGCAACATCAATATTTTGCAAGCCACTTTCAATCAATTCCCCATTTTTCATGAATTCCCAGCTTAACCAAAATTGATTTAAATTTGTAAATAAATACTTATTTGTTACCTCAATGACGCCTTCTTTTACATCGATAGCTTGAAAGCTTATATTTTGATAGCATTTTTTCACTTCATATAATTTCGGGGAAATCGTTCCATCTGCAAAAATTAAACCATTTCCTGAGAAATTTCCATCATTCGGTGTATCACCAAAATCACCACCATATGCTAAAAATGGAGTGCCATCCTCCGTATATGTTTTAAGTGCTTGATCCTTCCAATCCCAAATAAACCCACCTTGCAAAATCGGATACCGATCAAATAACTCTGTATACTTTGAGAGATTTCCACAGGAGTTTCCCATTGCATGGCTGTATTCACAAAGAATATAAGGCTTCCTTTTCGTATTATGTGTTTGTTTTGCGTAAGCCTCGACCTCGTTTGGAGCAATGTACATCGTGCTTTCAATATCTGATGCAGCCTCTGTTGCCCGATAATGGTAGACTCCCTCATAATGAATAATTCTCGTCGGATCCTTTTCTTTAAGAAATTCATACATTTTCAGAAAATTATCGCCACCAAAGGATTCATTTCCAAGTGACCAAATGACGACTGATGGATGATTTTTATCTCGTTGAAACATTGAATTGCATCGGTCAAGAACATTTTCTGTCCATTCACGCTTACTTCCCGGAAGCGCAGTTCCCTCGCCAACTTGACCGTATGTCCAGGAACCGTGTGTTTCTAAGTTCGTCTCATCTATTACGTATAAGCCATATTGATCACATAGCTCATACCAAAGCGGATGATTCGGATAATGGGAAGTTCGAACAGCATTAATATTATGCTGCTTCATCAATTTTATATCATGAACCATATCGTCATACGTTATCGCTCTTCCTCTTTCTGCCGCAAATTCATGACGGTTCACACCTTTAAAGACGATGCGCTTCCCATTGATTTTCATTAATCCATCCTTTATTTCAAACGTACGAAAACCAATTTTACAGCTTTCGGTTTCAATTATCTGTCCAGCATTATCTTTTAATACTAATACAAGTGTATATAAATTAGGCTGTTCTGCACTCCACTTTAATGGGCTATCGACAAATGTGGAGAGAGTTGCCTCAAGATGCAGTTGCCCATTGCTTTCAATTTTTGTTTCAAGCTTGTTTTTTAATACGCTTACATTTTCTTGATTATAAAGAATAGCCTCAAGTGTAACAACGCCATGATTTTGTGCAAAATAATTAACTAGTTTCGCACTTATCGTTAGTTCCGCATCCTGATAGTTATCATCTAAATTTGTTTGAACAAAATAATCAAATATATGTAAATCTGGGGTGGAATATAAATAAACATCTCGAAAAATCCCACTTAACCGCCAAAAATCTTGATCCTCAAGCCAGCTGCCATCACACCACCTGTATACTTCAACCGCTACTTTATTTTCTCCATCAATTAAATATGGGGTAATATCAAATTCCGCGGGTGTAAACGTATCTTCGCTGTACCCGACAAAATCACCATTTATCCAAACATAAAAAGCCGATTCAACACCTTGGAAGCTGAGATAGACAGGCTTATCTTTCCAATCTTTACTAATCGTAAAGATGCGAACATATTGGCCAACAGGATTATACTTTGTTGGAGCAAATGGTGCCTTTATCTCCTCTTTTCCTTCCCAAGGATACCTTACATTAGTGTACTGTGGGTAATCGTAGCCCTGTAGCTGCCAATGTGAAGGAACGGCAATTTCTTCCCATTCACTACAATCAAAATCCCTTTCGTAAAAGGAGCGATTTCTTTTATCTGGACTTTCAACAAACGAAAATTTCCACATTCCATTTAATGATTGGAAAAAGCTTGATTGCTGTTTGTTCCCTGCTAGTGCTTCTTTAATCGTATTGTACGGCATTAATGTTGCATGTGCTTCCACTCGATTAATTTGAAAAATCTCTGGGTTGTTGTTCCATTCAGGATATCCATTACTTGGTGGTGTGTACTCGAACTTCTTTAACTGTTTAAGCATCGAACGATTCCTCACTTTTAGTAGATTCTTTTTTAGGAACAATTTGAAAACCTAGTACATTGAAACTATATTACAATATTACTCTGTATGATTATACCATATTTTACAGTTAAACCTCCTATTAGAAGGGGAATTCCCCTCTTTGCGAAGAAAAAGAAAGCCTCAGTAAATCATGTTAATGGCCGTAATTTTGCTATTAACAAAAACCCCCTTCTCGATTATTAATTACTAATATCCGTAAAAATGGAATACTACATAGTGAAATGGGAAATAGGTAGAATTTGAGCGTCTCTCTTGCTAACTACTATTTGTGAGCTTACACCCCACAAGAAGAACACATATATTTTCTATCTTATATTAAGGCTCTTTAACAATTTGGTGATTGGAGCAAAAGACATGGATCGGTATCAAAGAGAGAACCAACATGCCTGACACCGAGGAGGAACTCAAGACATCAATACCTAATGCGAATATAAACAACCAAATTTAACAGCCGAAATATAAAAAAAGGAAACCTTTCACAGGTTTTAATCGTATATACAATTATTAGCAATTGTTATCATGATAACGAGATTTTGTTAAATAATTCTGATAAAATAAAGAGTATCTAATAATGTACTTTTTACAAAAAGGTGTTGTAAAGCTAATTGTTGATTTTTTAGTCCCTTGATTAATGAAGAGATACTTGAGAAACCTTAAGGAGAGGCGTGTCAAAGGGTGATCCGACACGCACTAACACCGCGAAGGCTCCGTGACAGCCCGCGAAAGAAAGAAATTAACAACAAAGATTAACAACGCCTACAAAAAAAGTGAGGGTGATTGAAATTGACTGGCCTTGTTGCAGTTATTTTAGTTTTTTCTATTCCAATCATTGCGATTATTACTAGCCATTTGGAGAGCCAATCAAAAAGAAAGCATAAAATGATTAAGGAAGAGCTAGAATTAGAAAAACTTAAGCATGAAAACTTTAAATTGGAAACAGAAAAAATGAGACTTGAGCTTGAACAAATGAAAATTGAAGATTCATCCAACAAATCTAATATCCTTTAATAAATCTTCCAATCGGAGGATTTTACTTTTATTTATATCTAGTTTGTGCCTTCTGTTAAACTTACAAGCTGATTTCTTTACATGTGATTCGCTTTCTGCAGAAGAGCTATTCTCCTTATACACGTTCTTCTCCTGCTAAATCTCACGTTTCCGCTAATCAGCATTGTAAGAATATCAACCTCAAGCTTTAAAACTGCTTTAAATAAGATTGGGACATTATTATTTTTGGAGGGTATTATGACATTTGCCATCATTCTCGTTATCTTAATTGGGATTTTAGCGCTTATTGGAACTTTATTGTTAGGTGGCAAGGGTGATCATAACTATGATGAGCAAACGAAAGGAAATATTTCACGTTTATCATGGATTTATATTCTTCTAGGTATCGCTATCGTTATTGCATTTGCAATTTATTTGTTTTAATAACGCTCCTAGAAGCCATTATTTCACTAAAGATCACCTTTTGAAAACGCATTCACAATATGTTCACAATTATCTCGTAAAAACGCTTTCATTTAATGAGTATATTATACTATAATAGAATCAAATAGAAGATCATCTAAGGAGAGACTAAATATGAAACATTTCGTTTTTTTAATTGATACAGGAAATGAAACAATTGAACATAAAATTAATGCATCAGGAATGACAGATGCTGTAAAACGAATTAAAGATATTCAAAAAGATTTGAAGAAAAATGACCATACAAAATTAAAAATAAAATTTAAGGGCGTTATTTATGGAAACGCTTACTAGTTCATTTACCTTTAAGGATGACGATTATCATTGTCATCCTTTTTGTTTGTCTACTTACACATCGATGTTTACACCGTGTTGGCTCATCATCCCCCGCTAATAGCGAAATCAAGCAAAACAACAAAAAAGTAAGCAAAGATTTCGAAAACAGGAAATAAAAAAACAGCGCCACTGTTCATTTGGGCACTGTTCCTTTCATCTTACAGCTCAGCTTGCTTTTCCTCAGGATTCACTTTTTTATTTGCGAGGATTTTATTCATTTTTTGATAATACCCAGTGAATGAAATTAACGCAATTAACGTCCCAGTAAAAAATGGAAGAAGAAACGTAAACATCGTTAAGCTAATATATAAAATTACGGCAACTCCGATGAGCATTAATATATTCGTAATTGGGTAAACAAGCGATAAAAAGAACGAATTTTTAATACTTGTTACAAAGGTCAATTCCGAATGTACTGTGTTTGAAAAGAAGGACAACGTGAAAAGAATTAAAAATAGTCCGGCAGCTAAAAATAGAGAACTAATGAACACATTTACTTGTGAAAAATAATAAAAATCAAATCCCCATATTATCCAAAGTAATGTGAAAACAATTCCTCCACATAAGCTTCTTACATAGTTTTCTTTGTAAAAACCCCAATATGATTTTACTAAAGGAACATCTGTCTCCCCCATTACCCATTTTCTTACTACACCAAACATTGCAGTCGTTGCTGGGAAAAACAAGAAGGGTGATAAAACAGCAATCGTCAAAATTATCGTAAACGCAACTGATAAATCATCGGCTAGTAAAAGTGATAATAGCAAATAGCAAATAGGAATATTAAACAAAACCCATAATATATTAATCACGGATAATCTCATGACCCATTCAAATACTCGATTTAGTCCACTCATCATTTCTGTCATCATTTCATCCCGCTTTCATTATGCTTATCATGAAAAGTATTTCACGTCTATTATAGCATAAAGCGTTTCCATATAGTGAGTTTTCTATAGTTTGATAGATTTTGGAAAGTCATGAGTGCATGTCTAGATAGGATAAATGAGCATTTTACCTGTTATTTTTCCTCCTCATATACTCAATTGTTTCCTTAATCCCTTCCTTATAAGGTGTTTTTGGTATCTTTCCAATCTCATTTTCATACTTTTCTCCTGATAAAACGACAGGCTCTTCGCTTAAATAAAACATCTCGACTACCTCCCGCATATCCTTGCTAAATAGACCGAGAAATTGAATCATTGCTTTTGTAACAGTCGAAACCTTCCTATGATAGTTAACCGTTTGTCTTAATA
>NZ_CADEPK010000020.1 GCF_902829255.1 Metabacillus niabensis
CCGCTAATCTTTGGGAGCAAGCTCCCTCAGATTCGCTCGACTTGCATGTATTAGGCACGCCGCCAGCGTTCGTCCTGAGCCAGGATCAAACTCTCCAATAAAGTGTTTGACTTGCTCATTGTGTACTTAATAGTACGATTTGTTGTTAATCGAAATTAACGTTGGCACGCTTGGTTTTGTTTAGTTTTCAAAGAACATTCATTTCGCAACTTCTTTCAGAAGCGACTTTATTAATATATCATATCAATCAGCGCAAGTCAACAACTTTTTTCTTTATTAAGTAAGTTGTGTTTTCCTCTCTTGCTGACTTGTATAACTATATCAGTATTTTTATATAGAGTCAACAAATAATACATTCCAAATCCAGGAAAAAATCTCCCTTATAAAGAAATCACTCTTGTTCTTACTCAAATAAATAAAAGAGGGCATTTCTGCCCTCTCCCCTCAATAAACATTTTTATGCTAAGAATATAAAGTATAGAATGAATATTACAAACAAACCGTACATGACTGGATGAATTTCTTTAGCCTTACCTTTTAATGCCATTGTTATTGGATAGAAGATAAATCCGACAGCAATACCTGTAGCAATACTATAGGCTAATGGCATTATGATAATCGTAAGAAAAGCTGGTACTGCGATTTCAAAACGATTCCATTCTATGTTTCCAAGTGATGCAACCATTAATGCACCTACAATAATTAATGCTGGAGCTGTTACTGCAGATGTCACTACTCCTAATAACGGAGAGAAGAATAAAGCTAACAAAAATAGAATTCCTGTAACTACAGATGCAAGTCCTGTTCTAGCACCAGCAGCAACACCAGCTGTTGATTCAACATAAGAAGTTGTTGTAGATGTCCCTAATATAGAACCCGCAACAGTTGCAGCCGCATCAGCAAATAACGCTTTGCCTGCACGTGGTAATTTATTATCCTTCATCAAACCTGCCTGATTTGCGACAGCAACTAATGTACCAGCCGTATCAAAGAAATCAACAAATAAGAAAGTTAATATAACAACTAGCATTTGAACCGTAAAAATTTGGTCAAGATTCATAAATGCCTGGCCAAATGTTGGAGCTAGACTTGGCACTGTATCGACAATTTTTTCTGGAAAAGGGATTTGGTTAAAAATCATCCCGACAACAGCGGTAATAACCATAGCATAGAAGATTCCACCCTTAACACCTTTAACCATTAAAATAACCGTAACGATAATCCCAAAGACAGCTAGTAATGTTTGTGGATTTGTTAAATCTCCTAATCCTACTAGTGTCGCATCATTATTTACTATAATTCCTGCGTTTTGCAAACCAACAAATGTAATGAAAAGACCGATCCCAGCACCTACAGCAAATTTTAATTCAGCAGGTATGCTGTTAATTATTTTTTCACGAAGACCTGTTAATGTTAAAACAACGAATACGAGACCTGAAATTAACACACCAGAAAGAGCTGTTTGCCAAGGTATCCCCATTGTTAATACAACTGTATAAGAGAAAAACGCGTTTAAACCCATTCCTGGCGCAAGTGCAACAGGATATCTAGCAATTAACCCCATTAACAGCGAACCGATCGCTGCGGCTATAGCAGTTGCAGCGAAAACTGCATTCGGGTCCATTCTCAATTCATCTGGCAAGTCAGTAATTGAACTCATTGACAATGTCGCTGGGTTAACAAACAAGATATATGCCATAGATAGAAACGTAGTTAATCCACCTATTAATTCTCGACGATAAGTTGTTCCCAATTCATCAAATTGAAAGTATTTTTTCATTAAGGTAGTGCCTCCCTAACAAGTAATTAAGTCGTATAATTGGGGAATTCACTATAAATAAGTTGAAAAGTGCTAAAACAAATAAAAAAGTGCTCACCATAAAAGTTGAGCACTTGACTAACAAATTATCAATACATAGGAATATCATTCCTGAATATTAACACTCGTAGTCAAGCTATTTACGGCAGCTTGGTAGAAACTTTTGGGCCATATCCCCAAGATTATACGACGTATTTCGACTATTTCCTTCTTTTTTATCTTATCAGTCTATTATCAAACAGTCAATAAAAAAACGAACATTATTTTGAATAATGTTCGTTTTGTTCGTGTTTTTTATTCCCACTCGATTGTTGCAGGTGGCTTACTTGTAATATCATAAACAACTCTGTTAATGTGTTTAACTTCATTTACAATTCGTGTCGAAATAACCTCTAATACATCCCAAGGAATTCTCGCCCAATCAGATGTCATCCCATCAATAGATGTAACTGCACGAATTCCAATTGTATAATCGTACGTTCTAGCATCTCCCATTACCCCTACGCTACGGATATCAGGTAGAACAGTGAAGTATTGCCAAATATCACGTTCTAAGCCAGCTTTTCTAATCTCCTCACGAAGAATATAATCTGATTCACGGACGATTTCAAGCTTCTCTTCAGTGATTTCGCCTAATACACGAATACCAAGACCAGGTCCTGGGAATGGTTGTCTCCACACAATTTCATCAGGAATTCCTAGTTCAGTCCCTAATGCGCGAACCTCATCTTTAAATAATGTGCTTAATGGCTCAATTAGCTCGAACTCCATATCTTCTGGAAGACCACCAACATTATGGTGTGATTTAATTGTTTGAGCTGTAGCTGTTCCACTTTCAATGATATCTGTGTAAAGCGTTCCTTGCGCTAAGAAGTCAATTCCTTCTAGCTTTGCAGATTCATCATCAAAAACATAAATGAATTCATTTCCAATAATTTTACGCTTTTGTTCTGGATCAGAAACACCTTTTAGTTTATTTAAGAAACGATCTTTAGCATCTACTTTTATTACGTTCATGTTAAAACCTTCACTGAACGTTTTCATAACGCCCTCCGCTTCACCTTTACGGAGTAGACCATGATCAACGAAAATACATGTTAGTTGGTCGCCAATTGCTTTATGAATTAATACAGCAACTACTGAAGAATCGACCCCACCACTTAAAGCACATAAAACCCTCTTATTGCCAACTTTTCGTTTTAATTTTTCTGTTTCCATCTCAATGAAATTTTCCATTGACCAATTTCCTGAGCAATCACATACTTCAAATACAAAATTCTTTAATAAATTATTACCGTATTCGGAATGGCGTACTTCTGGGTGGAATTGAACACCGTAAAACTTACGCTCATTATTACTCATTGCAGCATATGGGCATGATGTGCTTGTTGCATCAACTTGGAAACCTTCCGGAATTTCCTTTACAAGGTCACCATGGCTCATCCAAACTACTTGTTGGTTTGGTAAATCTTTAAATAATCCGTGCTGACCTTGAACTTCAATCGTTGCTTTTCCATACTCACGATGGTCAGCCGCTTCAACAACACCACCAAGCTTATGTGTCATTAGTTGCATTCCATAACAAATCCCTAAGACCGGGATACCTAAATCAAAAATCGCATCATCACAAGTAAAGGCATTTTCACCGTAAACACTATTAGGCCCACCTGATAAAATAATACCTTTAGGGTTCATTTTTTTTATTTCGTCTGCCGTTAATGTATGAGGGTGTAGCTCACTGTACACACCAAATTCACGGATTCTTCTTGTAATTAATTGATTATACTGACTTCCAAAATCTAAAACCACTACCATTTCATGAACGTTTGCCAATTTTGTCACCTCATCCGTAGTTATCAAGCAATATTATTACGTATACATCTATCAAAACGCAAGCCCGTCGATAGTCTAGCTAGTTCATTGTGTACTTCATAAAAAAGCTAGAAAAAAAACTAGAACCCCGCCTTCACAATAAGAAGGCAGAATTCTAGTTTTAAAAACGTACAATTCTGCCTTCATAGTCAGGAAATTTTCGGTTACCCGGTAGAGACTCTCGAACCATATTATCGAGGATATATGAAGGTTAATATAATTTTTTCTATTCTATCAATCTCTAAGGTAATAATCAAGATGATGTCTTTTTGATTAAATTTTCCCACAATTCCGCCGATTTTACCCATTCTTTTTCAGCATCTGTACGACGATACAATGCTCTCTCATAGTTTTCTGTTAAAATGGTCATCGACTTATCCTGAAATACATGATCGATCGTGTGAGCATATTCACGAAGCGTTTGGCTATCCTTACGCTTCATTCCCTTCCGTTCTAATTGCTTTAACAAAGATTGAAATGCGTGGAAAAACACTTCTTCATCATGGCGATTTTTATATTTTCGAACAATAAAATGTGCAAACCACTTCAATCTTGTTTTATATAAAACAAAGCCAGCAATTAGAATAATGACTAGCAGGCTATAAACGAATGCACTGCCGATTCGCATATCTAAAAGAGAAGACTCCTGATTTTCTGCAGAGGCTGTAGCTTCTTCTACCTCTTTCTCCGTTTGCTTTTTTTGTTCTTCCTTTTCCGCTTCAGCTTGTTGTGTTTCTTCCTCAGGTGTTTGTTGTTGCTGCTCAGGTACATCTTCCGTTTCATTTGATTGTGTTTCATTCGATACTGTATAAGGATTTATGAACCCTTTCGTAGGCTCAAACGGCACCCAGCCAACACCTTCAAAATAAACTTCAACCCATGAATGGGCATTATTATTCGTCACCTTATATTCTCTTTCTGTTTCATTAACAACGTCAACAAAATCTCCTTCGGTATAGCCTTTAACCCACCTAGCAGGGATATCGACAGCTCTGAGCAAGACAATCATAGAAGTTGAGAAATTATCACAATAGCCTTTTAATGTTTCAAATAGAAATTGATCAACATAATCCTGTTCTCCCTCAGGAATTGCCACATCGTCCTTATCGTATGTGAAATCAGCTGAACCAAGATATTCTTCTATCGCTTTTGTTTTATCATATTGATTCGTCTCATTCATCGTAAGACGGATTGCCAAATCTCTTACACGGCTAGGTAAGGAGTCTGGCAGCTGTGTATAACGTTGATGAATCGGATCAGACTCAGGTAAATTCTGCACCTTTCTCATTTCATCCAATGAGTATGTAGGCAGATTATAGGTTACCTTGTAGCTCTTAAACTGCTCTCTCGATCCATCATTTTCAGGAAATGGCGTTATTAACTCTGTATTTGGATTTAAATAGAAATCTAAATTGTTTTCAGTTTGAATTGAAGTTACTCCTAAAGGATACATGAGATGAAAATGACGATAATTATTGTTAAAGGTTACAATTGATTCAAGCTGCTTCGTTTTTACTGATTCATCTGTCCAAAACAATTCATCTTGAATATTCGTAATCTCCTCAAAGTCATTCTCTTGTTCTGATGCTATCCAACCCTTACCTGTATAAACATCCTTTGTTTCGATTCTCCAATAATGCCGTTCACTTGAAATATGTGTGAATACTTCTGTATCATCCTCAACAAAGCCACCACCAAGATTTTCATCACTCTCACTATAACCGATTTTTTTCCTTCCACCAATTCCCTCTTCTCCATTTCCAACAGCAGTTAAATAAGGAACGGGGTCAGGCCATTGTGGTGATGCCTTCGGGGCTAACATCGCTACAACCATCGAAAGCACTATAAAAGCAAAAAGTGGCAATAACCAGCGAAAGAAAGCTAATCCTTTCATTTGCAAATTCTCGATTTTTTTTAGTCGGTCAAAGTAAAGCATCCCCAACATAAAAAATCCAATTAGTACAGTCCGAACAATTGCAAATGTAGCATCATACTGAGTAAAGGTGTCTAAAACCGTTATATAAAGTAAGGTTAAAACAAAGAATATTAAGATTCTTTTTTGGATCAGTACCCAATAATGAATTAAATAAACAAGCAGCCATAGTAAAATAAAAAATAGTAATGTTCGATAGGATGCTGTCATGCTCATCCAATTCGCGGTTGGAATTAATTGAATATTATTTACGGTATCCTCTATCAAATCAGTTAACCAACCAAAGCTTAAAAACACTCCTTGATAAAACATTCCATGTAAGATAAATAGAATGATAATAATTTTTACAGGAAAGGATAAATACCAGCGAGCTTTGAATAAGATAAGCAAAAAACTCACCGCTATAAAAAAAATGAAGACAAACGTATTAGCTGTATTACTAAATACGTTTAAAGGCCTTAGCCACTCCCATAACAATAAAAAGGCAAAAAGATAATAGATTACTGCAGCCGATTTCTCAACATACGAAGTTTGAGTTGTCATGAGCTCATCACCTCTTTATGACTTGTATGCCCCGTTACTACGTTTACCTCGATGTGACGTTTAGTTAGCCGTTCAATTAACACTTGCTCCTCTTTTGTCATAGCATCCTGTTTTATGACAAAGACGACGAACATTTGCTGACCTCCGCCAAGGTATTCAATTCTTCTTACAAAATCAAGCGTTATATGACCCGTGACAATGATGTTCGTTACCTGTTTCATCTCCGTATTCAATAATCCGCCCTCTAATAGGGAAGAAAGAGGTTTTCTTATATCACAGTCAACTTTCGCTAAGTGATAAAAGATATTTTTTAAATGTTGGTCATCAGCCTTTAAGGGAAAAATATGTTTTTGACTTCCAATTGAAATAAAACCAACCCTTGCCCCACTTTTAAGCAGCGAGCGGACTAACGATGCTGAATATAAAACAATCCTCTCAAAAACATCAGATTGAACACGGTCCATAATAATGACAACATCATGACTTTGTAGTTGCTCAAATTCCTTTGTCATTAACGAATCTCTTCTAGCTGTTGCTTTCCAATCAATCCAGGCAAATTTGTCACCTGGCTGATATTCCCTTATTCCAACTGCTATCGTTGAATCTTGTAAGTATCTAGCTTTGTTAGAAGACATCCCTTGTTCAAATTGTCTTTGCTTTGGCTTGTAAGTTACGTCAATTGTAGAAGGGTACACAAGAAAACGATGCTCGACATGTACAAATACCTCTTTTTCGATTAGTCCGAATAGGTCACCTGTTCGTAATCGAATCGTTGATAAATGATGCTCCCCACGCGGTATTTGCTGCAAAACATACTCATATGAAAGCTCTCTCTTAAACCACGGGAAAAACATTTTCTTCGGCTCAGAAAGTTTCCTGCTGCTTTGTAATCTATCTGTTAACTCATCCTCTACAATTAAATAAAATAATGGAAACGGAATTTTTCGTTTAACTGTAATGGTTGCCACAAACCTTTGACCATAGGTGAATTGTTCTTGATTTACCTTTCTCGTTACTTCAAAGGAACGAACTGGATAAATTAATAATAATAATGAATAAATCGCAAAGGGCATAAAGCTATAGAATAGAAACCAGCTTACAAAACCGCCTTGAAACATCGCGTAGCTAAAGGCCGCTAACGTAAGCAATAAGAGGGAAATAAACTTCCAACCGATACGAATTTTCCGCAAAAATCTATTCATTTATGACTTAACGTCCTTTGAACAGGAACAGTTGTTTGACTAATGATTTCATGAATAATTTTTTCTACAGAATTCCCCTCAAACCGTGCTTCAGACCTTAAAATAATCCTATGTGGGAGCGCATATTGTGCTAAATATTGAATATCATCCGGGATCACATAATCTCTTCCATAAAGAAATGCATAAGCTTGCGCCGCCTTCATTAATGCAATAGATGCACGCGGGCTCGCCCCCAAATAAATAGACGGATGCTTTCGCGTTTTCCCCGTTAATTCTATAATGAAATGTTTAATTGTTTCATCTACATATACATGTTGGATCTCATTTTGAAGCTCTGCCAATTCCTCTTTCGTTATTACACTATCTAATTGATAAATAGGCCTTTCCTTTTCTGCTAAGGTAAGCACTTCAAATTCCTCAGCCTTTGTTGGATAGCCCATTCTTAGCTTAAACAAGAATCGATCTAGCTGAGCTTCTGGTAATGGATAGGTTCCTTCATAGTCAACAGGATTTTGTGTTGCCATAACAAAGAAAGGCTTTGCAAGAATCCGAGTTGTCCCATCAACTGTAATACTACCTTCTTCCATTCCTTCTAATAAAGCTGACTGCGTTTTCGGAGACGTTCGATTGATTTCGTCTGCAAGAATAATATTCCCAAATATTGGACCTTCTTGAAATTCAAACCTTAGCTCCTTTGGATTATAAATCGAGACTCCTGTTACGTCTGATGGCAATAGATCAGGAGTAAACTGAATCCGTTTAAACTCAGCTCCTACTGATTTAGCTAGTGCGCGTACCATCATTGTCTTCCCAACACCTGGCACATCCTCAAGCAACACATGGCCATTTGCTAGTAATGCGACTAGACTTAAAATGCTTATATCTCTTTTCCCTATTATAACTTTATCTATATTATCAATAACTCGACCGAGTTTTGGATGCATCGCTTCAGTTTGAGACATACTTTTCCTCCTAGTTGGATTCTATATTTCCTATTATAGTATTCTGATTGTTTTATCAAAACCCTTTTGTATTTCCAATTCATACGTTAAATTAATTGACAATCTATATGTTCCAACATCTCTCTAAAAACACTTATTCTACCAATTTATATCATCAATACTTTAAACATATCAAGCTTTTTAACCTAAATACATCATTGAAATGATTCTATTTGATTTCCTATGATTGGAGATTAAAAAAATAAACAAAGCTTTGGTGAAATGATGGAATCGACCTTAATAAAAGCTGATTAAGGTTATGCAGTTCTTTCAAGATGACTCACTAAACACGTGGATTAACTATTGACAAAATAATAATTTGAATATTCTGCGATTTCAATTCGTACTTCTTTCTTATTATATCACTTTTACTAGTTCTTTTGTTTTTCTAAGAAAAACGTCTTCTTTTTTGATAGATTTGATTTTTAATTCTACACATATGGGGATTTTCAGTTAATTAATTTACAAATAATAATTTCTATTCAAGCCATTTATAGTGTTAATAAACTTTTGCGAAGCTCAAAAATAGTAAATGGCAATCAATAAAAATCACAACTTTGGTCACATATGTATTTAGGGATAATTTCCCGTCAACTATTAAAATACACATGTTAAAATAAAAAATGTTATCTTTTACCAGCGGAAGGGAGGTGGATGGATATGGAACAAAGTAGTGCTGGCTTTTGGATACGAGTTGCGGCTTCTATAATAGATGGTCTGATTATTTCCGGTATTTATCTTATTCTCGTACTTTTAGCATTTATGACGCAATTTGTCTCAAGTGCACTTCAATATATCGTTTCACTAATTACTCTTATCTATTTGATTGCGGGGCCAATTTGTTATTTAGCGTTAATGCCACTTACTAAATATCAGGCAACCTTCGGAAAACACTTCTTAGGGTTAAAGATTATAAATGAACAAGGAGAAAAGATAACAGCAGGCCAGTCATGGGGTCGTGCCTTTTCTTATATCTTAAGTGCTATGATTGCTTATATCGGCTATATAATGGTTGCTTTCACAGAAAGAAAAAGAGGCCTCCATGATATTATTGCAAATACATATGTTGTAAAGAAGAAGCAAAGTCAACTTCAAAGTTCAAATGATTTAAATCTTTAAACTCAACCATTAAAAAGGGCCTTTCATGCTCCAAAGCACGAAAAGCCCTTTTTATACTATCTTTATCTCTTTCCTTTATCGTAAATTTCTCCTAACGCTCTTGGCGCACGGTTTGATTTAGAGAAAAAGATTAAAAGGAATAAAGTTAAAACATAAGGTAAAATCATAAATAAATCAGTGTAGCTGCTCGGTAACTCCATTAATTGACCGATATACGTTCCCCCTGATCTCGCAAATCCGAATAGTAAGCAGGCTGCAAGTGTAGGGAGAATCTTCCAGTTACCGAAAATTAGCGCTGCAATCGCTAAATATCCATATCCCATATAAATGCTTGATGAAAAGTTAGCAGAGATCGAATAAGCAAAACACATACCGCCTAGACCTGATAATACACCAGATATTAAAACCGCACCAAATCTAATTTTTGCTACATCTACTCCTGCAGCATCAACTGAATGCGGATTATCCCCACTCGCTCTTAAACGCATTCCATATTTTGTTTTATATAAAACATACCAAGCTAAGACGGCAATCACGATGATAATAATTTCAAATGGATAAATATTTGTAAACACCGCACCAATCACAGGTATATTTGCTAAACCTTCGATCGTAAAACGCTCTGATACACCTAATTGAAACTTATCAGAAGTAGCACCAAACACAAGACTGTTTATTTGTGTTGTTAAAAATGTCGTCAAGGCTAATGCCAAAATATTAATGACGACACCGCTTATAACTTGATTCGCCTTAAACTTTATACTTAGCAATGCATGAAGAACGGAAAATACCATTCCTCCTATCATTGAAAACAATAAAGCGAGATAAAACAAATTTTGCACATCTGTTCCAGAGAAATTTGCAATTAAAACGACTGATAATGCCCCAATAAAAGCACCAAAACCTTGGAAGCCTTCAATAGCTAAGTTTGTAATTCCGCTCTTTTCGCTATATATACCTCCAATCGCCATGATAAAAAGAGGCAGCGCAAAGGATAATCCATCTATAATTACTGTATCCATTATTCTTGCCCCTCCTTTCGCTCCGCATCTTTTTCTTTCATTCGACTTACCTTGTATTTCAAGTAAGCACCACAAGCACTAAACAATAGTATTAATCCGACGATCACGGAAGCAATCTCTTGTCTAATTCCCGCCATTGAACTCATGTACGTATTACCTTGGTTAATGACTGATATTAAAAATGATGAAAAAATAACACCAATTGGGTTCGAGTTCCCTAATAAAGACACGGCAATTGAATCGAAGCCAATGCTTGATAATACTTTCGGTTGAATGGAAGCAAAATAGCCTAAATAATAGGTAACACCTGCTAAACCTGCAAGACCACCTGATAGAACCATTGCTAGCACTGTATTTTTCCCAACATTCATTCCCGCATATTTTGCTGCATTACGATTTGTTCCAACTGTTTTAATTTCATAGCCAAGTACTGTTTTATCCATTACAAACTTTAATAGAATCGCAACAATAATAGCCAAAATAAACCCTAACGGAATATCCATTTTCAAATTGCCCATTTCAACATTCACTAACGTTAATCTCGATTCCTCGGTAATATAACGAGATTGTCTTGAAACAGGGTCAATATAATACATTTGGATAAAAAAGCTGACGACATATTGAGTAATATAATTCAACATAATCGTTGATACTACTTCATTAATATTAAACTTATATTTTAGCCAGCCAACTAAACCACCCATTAATGCTCCAGCAGCTATCCCGATAATAAAGACAAGTGGCTTTGCAATCATTGCATCTAAGCCGCTATAGCCAACAATAATTGTAGCTAAAAATCCTGAAAAGAGCATTTGCCCTGAAACACCAATATTAAACAACCCTGCTTTAAAGGCAACAGCAACCGCCAAGCTCGCAAAGACTAGCGGTGTCATTGCATTTAATAGGCTTAAGAAATCAGTAAACATGCTCTTATAGGCTGCATAAGAAGGCTTCGGCATGATTCCGGCTCCTTGCAGAAGGTTAAAGAATGCCTGCAACGGATTTTTCCCAATTAAAAGAATAACAATTGCAGCTGCAATAAAGCTAAGTAAGATGGAGTATAACGGAATAGAAATTGATTGCCATTTTTCATGACTAATTGGCCACGCAAGAACTCTACCGACTTTTTGTATAAACTTTTCTTTTTGTGTATCATTTCGTTTACTCATGTTTTGCCCCCATCATATACTCGCCTACTTCATTATTCGTTAACGTATCTCTACTTGCAATTTTTTGAAGTTGGCCGTTATATATAACACCAATGGTATCTGCAACATTCATAATCTCATCTAGCTCTAATGATACAAGAAGAATTGCTTTACCTTTATCTCGTTCTTGAATCATCATCTTATGAATATTTTCAATTGCCCCAATATCCAATCCACGCGTTGGTTGAACAAAAATCATTAATGGTGATTGTAATTCAATTTCTCGGGCAATAATAGCCTTTTGCTGATTACCACCACTCATTGAACGAACTTGTGTCTTAATGCCTTGTCCGCTTCGTATATCATATTTCTCTATTAACCTACTGCCATGCTCATGAAAAGCTTCTTTATTTAAAATTCCACCTTTAGAAAAAGGCTCACGATAATACTCTTTCAACCCTATATTGGTCGCCAAATCAAAGTCCAACACAAGTCCATAGCTTTGTCGATCTTCAGGGATATAAGAAATTCCGCTTTCTGTTCTTTTTCTTACACTTTCATTCGTTATATCCTTACCATTTAAGAAAATATTCCCACTGCTCACCTTTGTTAATCCAGCAATTGCATCTGCCAATTCAACTTGTCCATTATCTGCCACACCGGCAATGGCAAAGATTTCGCCGCCACGAATAGAAAAAGAAACATCCTTTACAACCTCAAAACCATCTTCATTTTTTACTGTTAGATGGTCTACCTTCAATACTTCCTCTTTAAATTCAGCTGGGCGCTTTTCAGATTCAAAGGTCACTTCTCTACCTACCATAAGCTGAGCCATCTGTTTTGTAGATGTTGTCTTTACATCCATTACATCGATTAATTTTCCCTTGTTTAATACCGCACAACGATCTGCTACCTTTTTGATTTCATCTAGCTTATGTGTTATTAAAATAATTGTTTTTCCAGCTTTTCGTAACCCTTCAATAATAGTAAGCAAGTAATCTATTTCTTGAGGAGTTAAGACAGCAGTCGGTTCATCAAAAATAAGAATTTCCGCTTGACGATAAAGCACCTTTAAAATTTCTACACGCTGTTGCATCGAAACATTAAGGTCTTCTATTTTTTTTGTAGGGTCTACTTCTAACCCATAATCCTTCGATAGGTCCTTGATTATGCGATTTGCATTTCGAATATCTACATATGGAAAAAGGCCAGCAAATTTTTTAATCGGTTCAACACCTAAAATGATATTCTCTGTTATTGTATAATCCTCAACTAGCTTAAAATGCTGATGCACCATCCCAATGTTAAGCTTCGCCGCATGATTTGGAGAGCTTATTTGGACCTTTTCACCGCGAATGTATATTTCGCCTTCATCAGGCTCATACATTCCTCCTAAAATACTCATAAGGGTTGATTTTCCCGCTCCATTTTCTCCAAGCAGAGCAAAAATTTCCCCTTTTTTAATTTGAATTGTTACATCATCATTTGCCACAATTCCAGGAAATCGTTTAGTAATATGCTTCATTTCTACAATATAATCAGACATTTTACGTCCCCTTTATCATAGTGATTGAAAAACAGAAAAGAAGTTTACCATACCCTACAAACATAAATTAGGAAATGATAAACTTCTATAGGTTCATTTCATCATAGTCTCTTAACTCTGGATTTTATAACCCTGGAAACTTATCTGGAGTATGCCCATTGAAATTAGATGCAGGTACAACTTTACCTTCTTTAACTAATTTATAAGCTTCATCAATTTTTGAAATTGTATCCTCTGATAACTGATGACGACCTTCTTCTTTTACATAACCAGTAGAATCAGTATCTGCTTGAAGAACGACGTTTCCACCTTTAAAGCTTCCATCAACAATTGAGTTTAATGATTTCTCAACATTAGTGCTCATAACCTTTAATCCAGACGTTAACACGATATTTTCTGAACCATTTACACCGTCATCAAATTGGTCAACATCACAACCAATTACTTTCACATCTCCACCAGCCTCTTTTGCAGCTGTGAAAACACCATTACCTGATCCACCTGCAGCGACGAAGATAATATCTACACCT
This sequence comes from Metabacillus niabensis, assembly GCF_902829255.1. Classification (GTDB taxonomy): domain Bacteria; phylum Bacillota; class Bacilli; order Bacillales; family Bacillaceae; genus Metabacillus; species Metabacillus niabensis. The sequence continues at coordinate 13,736 of NZ_CADEPK010000020.1, forward strand.
TCATCGATTAAAGCATTACCAACAACCTTACCTGTCGCTTCATCTGAGAACGTTCCTACATAGTTTCCGCCAACATCTTCGTTATTTACATCCACACCTGCATAAGCTGGTAGTTCAACAACCTCAACTTTTTTATCATATACTGCATTTACATAATTCACACCAGATTCAAAACCAAATTGGTAGTTTACATTTGAAGGATATGCAATTCCGTTTACAACCGCTACTTTATTTGACTTTGTTTCTAATGCAGCAGCCATTCCTGCGAAAAATCCACTTTCCTGCTCAGCAAATGTCATCGCGTAAATATTATCGAATTCCTTTTGTTCACCTTGAGCAGCTGGTTCTGAGTCAATTAAAATAAATTTCTTATCAGGATTCTCTAAAGCAATGCTTGAAATACCTGCAAATTGGAAGCCTGGAGTTACAATGACATCATAATCTGCCACGATATCAGCAACAGCTTGAACAGCAGCTGCGGGATCACCAGTTTCTTCACGAATAGCCTTTACAGTCGCATCTGAATTTTTTTCAATAAAACTTAAAATTCCATTGTAGTTATCTTCATTGAAGTTCCCATCATCTACACCAGAAGGACTTGTTACAATTGCAATTTTTAACCCTTTTTTACCATCATCTGAGCCTGCTTCATTATCTTTTGCTTCATTATTTCCACAAGCAGCCATGAAAACAACCATTAAAGCAGTAAATAATACCATTAGCATTTTCTTATTCAACATAGTCTTTCCCCCTATATATCTTTTAAAATAGTTTTATATTTTGCTGTAAATAATGAAAAAAGCCCCGTATACACCGGAGCTTGACTTTTGGTAGATATATAAAGAGAAAGATGCATGCATTTTCCCCTTACAATATATATACAACCTCGTAGTCAAGCTATTTATGGCAGCTTGGTAGAAACTTATGGACCATATCCCCAAAATTATACGAGAACGTTATTTAATTTTTACAAGTTCATCTTATCATCAGTCATTCCGTCCGTCAAGAAAAAGACGAATGTTTCTTTTTAAAAAATCATCATTGTTCGGGAATAACTTATCATTGATTGAATTTTCATATAATTAAAAATTCTACCGTGTTGAAAACGCATCCAAATTCCGCTTACTTTCCATCTATTCTAGATTCCTCTTCTTCATTCTTTTTCTCCAATTCCTTTTACTTGACACTCTCACTTACTTTTTGTAAGTTTCTAATATAACTTACAAAAAGTAAGTACATTTTTAAGGAGGTTCAAAAAAATGAATTCATTAATAAAACAAGATTTATCTACAATTATTAGAGATCGCCATTCTGTAAGGAAATACGATGCAAGTTTTAAAATACCTAGAGAAGAAATCGAAGAAATTCTAAGTGAAGCTATTTTAGCTCCGTCATCAAGTAATCTTCAACCATGGCGCTTCATTGTAATCGATGATCAAGAGGTTAAAAAAGAGCTTCGTCAAATCGCCAACAATCAGGAACAGGTTGAAACATCTTCAGCAATTATTGCTGTATTAGGTGATAAGGAAATGTATCATAATATTGAAAAAGTATATAGAAGCAACTATGAGGCTGGCTTCATGAATTTAGAAACAGTCGAACAGATTATTCAAAATTCAAAAAATTATTATACCCAGGCATCAGAAGAAATTCGTAAAAACATTGCATCCTTTGACACTGGCTTAGTCTCAATGCAGCTGATGCTTATTGCCAAGGCTAAAGGATATGATACCGTTACAATGGGTGGCTTTGATAAGGAAAAATTCATGAAGAAATTTAATATTACTGATCGATATATGCCTATCGTTTTAATTGCAATAGGGAAGGCTGCAGCACCAGCATACCAAACAACTCGAATTCCGCTTAAAGAAATTATTGAATTTATTTAATAAGAGAAGTAAAGGATAGTACAGATGCAGCGTTTTCAGTTAAAGGATGCTGTTCTATCAGCTAGGTCTCATTAGAGCAACAAGAAGCTTTATTACATTTTTTAATTAAAGTGAGGGCAATAAAAATGGCTAAATTATATATTCAATATCAACAACCAAAAGACAAAGCAGGATTTGATGAGTATTATCTTAACACACATATGCCCCTTGCCAAGTACGTTCCAAACATTAAGGCAAGTAGTATTGATCGTGTCATCCAATCGCAAAATACTACCTTAAATCTATATATGATTGTAGTAATTGAATTTGCAGATCTTCCAACACTTCAGAGTGCCATGGCTACACCTGAATGGAAGGCTGTTATGGAGGATGCTAAAAACTTAGAAAAGTTTTTAAATGAGCCGCCAATTATTATGATTACACAATAAAATAAGCTTTACTCTATAGGAAAGAGAGTAAACCCTCTCTTTCCTAATTTTTCTCCATTATTAAATTTTTGTAGCTGAGGCTCTCATTTGCTCAATCCAGCTTTGGCGTACTTCATTTTCAATTGGACTGTTATTATTTTTAAAATAACGAATCATATAAAATCCATCAGATGCCAATATACTTAACACAAGTTCATGTAATAAACGGTCATTATTTATTATTTTTGTTTCGATAATCGAATGATTTTCTTCCTGTTCAATAATAGCTCCGTATTCCAGATTATTCTCACTTAAATAAATATCTGTATGCTCAGCAATCGAATCCGCATTCATTTCCGTAAAATAGTCGACGGTAAATCTCTCTGAAGTCACAAACATAAATCTCTCTTTCTCAGGATAATAACCAATAAATTCGCTATCACTATATAGATAGTATGTCGCTGGCAAAAAACCATCTAACGTAAATGGTTTAATAAACCTTTTCATATTTTCATAGTACTGAGCGGCAGCAGGTACAACCGCTTGCTCATAAGGGAGGATTTCACCTTCCGTATTTAAAAATAGTTCACTAAACCTCGAATACTTTGTAATCCAAATTTGACTACCCTCAGTTTGAATTTGTACATAGTAGCTTGAAATATTATTTGGGTTTTCTCCATTTTCATCATTTTTATTTACACAAGTATATAAATATCTATATAGTTCAAGGGATTATAAGTGCTAATTCCATATTCGTACTAGTAATTGGGATTGTAATATCAGCTGTTGCTACAATTTTACCAACGGAATTATGGTATAATATGTCAAGTTTATTGATACCAGTCATCATTTATAGCTTACTAGCATTATTAGCTTTTTATGTAACGAATAAAATTACAAAAAAATAAAGTCTTTTAACACATATTTTAGTTAAAAAAATGCTTCATAAGTAAAACTTAATTTTTTCTAAAATCATCGTGTGCTGACAAAGTCCTTTATAAAATAAAATGGGCGATGCTATTATAGCACCGCCCATTTTTCAAGTATTCCAAAGCCTCACACATCGAACACGATACTACTTAATTTAGCAATAATGTAGCATGTTAACTGTGTAATGAACTCGATATTCACCGTAATCTCACTTAGCGATTATCAACCTTTTCAGGATACAAATCATGATTCATCAACCGATATGCAGCCATTTCCTCATATTTCGTTCCTGGTTTACCGTAATTTGTATAAGGATCAATCGAAATACCACCACGAGGAGTAAATTTCCCCCACACTTCAATGTAGCGTGGATCCATTAGTTCAATTAAATCATTCATAATGATGTTCATACAGTCTTCATGGAAATCACCATGATTTCGGAAGCTAAATAAATATAATTTTAACGATTTGCTTTCAACCATTTTTATATCAGGGATATAACTAATATAAATTGTTGCAAAATCTGGTTGACCTGTAATTGGACATAATGAAGTAAATTCCGGACAATTAAATTTTACAAAATAATCACGGTTCGGATGCTTGTTATCGAATGTTTCCAAAATTTGCGGAGCATATTCAAATAAATAGTTTACTCCTTGATTCCCTAAAAGAGTAACATCTTTCATTTCTTCTTTTTTTCTACCTGCCATAATCGGATTCCTCTTTTCTTTACTTATTAATTGCTTTTATATTTTTGCGACAGATGCAAGCTTTTCGAGAGGTTTGCTAAAAAGCAGAAGTCTCGAAATTAGCATCCAAATTTAAACACCACGTTTATTTCCCCAAACTAACGTATGGAGCTGAGGTAACACACGGACTTGATTTAACTCTTTATCCTCGATTACTTGCTCAACTAATGATTCATATTTATTTAACAGTTTCTGTACAAGCTTTGCCGTATCAGCCTCATGTATATCTTCATTTCCAACCTGTAAGTACATTGGAATGTTAGAGTATCGATGATGGATTTCCCTTGCATATTGTAAATCAGCTTCATCAAAAATCACGACTTTTAGACTAATTGACTGTTGATTCGTTTGATTAACTAGTTTATTGATAATCTCATCTAGCTTAACAAAATCAGTTTTCATTCCTGAGCTAGGAGGCTTCGGTGAAATTGTCAAATCATCAATATCCTTCAACCACTCTTGATATTTACTTCCTTGTGTCTCAATTGCTATTTTTACCCCTTTCCTTTTTAGCAATTGAACTAACTCAGCTAAATTTGCTAAGAGAGCAGGGTTACCACCAGAAATGGTTACATGTGAAAAACGATCGCCACCTAATGCCTCCAACTGTTCCCAAATATCATCTGCTGTCATTTGTTTAATATCAGCTTTTGCTGAGCCATCCCAAGTAAAAGCTGAATCACACCAGCTGCAAGAATAGTCACAGCCAGCTGTCCGCACAAACATTGTCTTTTGACCAATGACCATTCCCTCTCCCTGGATAGTTGGTCCAAAAATTTCTAATACAGGGATTTTTTTCATTGTTTCTCCTCCTTATATTTCGGACGAAAAACAACATAGCTTGTTGGCGTTTCTCTTACAAATACTTGAACACATTTTGGCTTGTTAGCTTTTGTATCTAATTCCTTTTGAACAACTTCCCAAATCGCTTTCGCAACTCCTTCAGTTGTTGGGAAATAATTAGGATCATCCTTTGAAAAAAGCTCTGTATGATCA
>NZ_CADEPK010000021.1 GCF_902829255.1 Metabacillus niabensis
CTGTAAAACCCATTTATATTTCCATATATTCATAGAATAAAGTTTTAATTTTTATTTGGAAAAAATTTGGGCTAATAAAAGAAATTAGTGAATCAAAAAGCGGGTGTATTATTGAAACTAGGGGGTATGTTTAATGGCTGGAAACAAAGAGTTTGTAAATCGAAGACTGCACTCTTTATTAGGCGTCATTCCTGTAGGGCTGTTTTTAGTTCAGCATCTTGTTGTCAATCACTTTGCTACAAGAGGTGCTGAAGCATTTAACAAGGCAGCACATTTTATGGAAATGCTACCATTCAGGTATGCGTTGGAAATTTTCATTATTTTCCTTCCACTTTTATACCATGCAATTTATGGTGTTTATATTGCATTTACTGCAAAAAACAATGTAACGAACTATGGCTACTTAAGAAATTGGCTATTTTTGCTTCAACGTGTTACAGGAATTATCACTTTTATTTTTATTGCTTGGCACGTTTGGGAAACGAGAATAGCTGCAGCATTTGGACAAGAAGTGAACTATGATATGATGGCTTCAATTTTAAGTAGTCCTATTATGCTAGTATTCTATTTAGTTGGTGTTATATCTACAATTTTCCATTTTTCTAATGGATTATGGTCATTTGCAGTAAGCTGGGGAATTACAGTTACTCCTCGCTCACAACAGATTTCCACATATGTAACGCTTGCAATATTTTTAGCGCTTTCAATTGTAGGTGTTCGAGCAATCTTTGCATTCGTCTAATCGAGATCTTATCAATAGAAGCGATTAAAAGGAGTGGGGTTAATGAGTAAAAATAAAATTATTGTTGTCGGTGGCGGACTAGCTGGTTTAATGGCGACAATGAAAGCAGCAGAAGCTGGCGTTCAAGTAGATTTGTTTTCATTAGTACCAGTGAAACGTTCTCACTCTGTATGTGCACAGGGTGGAATAAATGGTGCTGTTAATACAAAAGGGGAAGGAGACTCTCCTTGGGAACATTTTGATGACACTGTTTATGGAGGAGACTTCCTAGCAAATCAGCCTCCTGTAAAGGCTTTAGCAGAGGCGGCACCATCTATCATACACTTATTTGACCGAATGGGTGTAATGTTTAACAGGACGCCTGAAGGATTATTAGACTTTAGACGTTTTGGAGGTACGCAATACCACAGAACAGCATTTGCAGGAGCTACGACTGGACAGCAGTTATTATATGCATTAGATGAACAAGTTCGTCGACATGAAGTTGCAGGACTTGTTACGAAATATGAAGGTTGGGAATTTTTAGGTGTAGTCCTAGATGACGATGGTGTCTGCCGCGGTATTACAGCACAAAACCTAACAACAATGCAGATTGAATCTTTCCGCTCAGATGCTGTTATTATGGCAACTGGTGGTCCTGGTATTATTTTTGGTAAATCAACAAACTCGATTATTAATACAGGTTCTGCTGCATCGATTGTCTATCAACAAGGTGTTACATATGCGAATGGTGAATTTATTCAAATTCATCCAACGGCAATCCCAGGTGATGATAAACTTCGTCTTATGAGTGAGTCTGCTCGTGGAGAAGGTGGACGAGTTTGGACATATAAGGACGGGAAACCATGGTATTTCCTTGAAGAAAAATATCCTGCTTACGGTAACCTTGTACCTCGTGACATTGCTACACGTGAAATCTTCGATGTTTGTGTCGAGCAAAAGCTAGGGATTAATGGGGAAAACATGGTATACCTTGATTTGTCACATAAGGATCCGAAAGAGCTTGATATAAAACTAGGTGGAATAATCGAAATCTATGAAAAATTCATGGGTGAGGATCCGCGTAAAGTACCTATGAAAATTTTCCCTGCTGTTCATTATTCAATGGGAGGACTTTGGATTGATTACGATCAAATGACAAATATCCCTGGATTGTTTGCTGCTGGTGAATGTGATTACTCAATGCACGGTGCGAATCGATTAGGAGCTAATTCGTTGTTATCAGCTGTTTACGGTGGTATGGTTGCAGGACCTAATGCTGTGAAATATATTAGTGGACTTGAAAAAAGTGCAGAGGATTTATCATCTACCTTATATGATGGATATGTGAAGAAAGAAGAAGAGAAATGGAATCATATTATGGGACTAGATGGTAATGAAAATGCTTATGTCCTTCACAAGGAATTAGGAGAATGGATGACTGACAATGTAACAGTTGTTCGATACAATGATAAGCTATTAAAAACAGATGATAAAATTCAAGAGCTGTTAGAAAGATATGAAAATATTAATATTAATGATACAGCTAAGTGGAGTAACCAAGGTGCTACATTTACACGTCAATTAAAAAATATGTTGCATTTAGCTCGGGTTATTACATTAGGAGCTTACAATCGTAATGAAAGCCGTGGAGCTCATTATAAACCTGAATTCCCAGAACGTAATGATGAGGACTTCTTAAAAACAACAATGGCTTCATTTACTGGTGAGGATTCTGCACCTAAGTTTGACTACGAAGATGTAGATGTATCATTAATTAAGCCACGTAAACGTGATTATTCAAAAAGCAAAAAGGGGGATAACTAATGAGCGAGAGAAAAGTAGTTCAATTTATTATTACCCGCCAAGATTCACCGGACGCTGCCCCTTACGAGGAAAAATTTGAAGTGCCGTATCGTCCTAATATGAATGTTATTTCTGCACTTATGGAAATTCGCCGAAATCCTGTAAATGCAGATGGCAAAAAAACGACACCTGTAAACTGGGATATGAATTGTTTAGAGGAAGTATGTGGCGCTTGTTCAATGGTCATCAATGGGAAGCCTCGTCAATCATGTTCAGCACTTGTTGATAAGCTTGAACAACCAATTAGACTTGAGCCAATGAGAACATTTCCAGTTGTACGTGATTTACAAGTAGACCGGAAGCGGATGTTCGATTCATTGAAAAAGGTTAAAGCATGGATTCCTGTAGATGGTACGTATGATTTAGGCCCTGGACCAAGAATGCCTGAGAAAAAACGTCAATGGGCATATGAATTATCAAAATGTATGACATGTGGTGTATGCTTAGAGGCTTGTCCGAATGTGAATAGTAAATCTAACTTTATTGGTCCAGCTCCATTATCACAGGTTCGTTTATTTAATGCCCATCCAACTGGAGCAATGAATAAATCAGAGCGTCTTGAAGCGATTATGGGTGATGGTGGATTAGCAAACTGTGGTAATTCCCAAAACTGCGTACAATCTTGTCCTAAAGGAATACCATTAACAATTTCGATTGCAGCATTAAATCGTGATACTGCGATTCAATCATTCCGGAATTTTTTTGGTAGTGACCAAGTCTAAAGGATTTTAAACCGACAAAATAATTGGTTCCTTATTAAGGTGAATTTTATTGCTTCAACTCTTTAACCACTCAATTATGGGTGGTTTTTTTTCGTTATTAAATGAACAATCTAAAAGGTTTTACATATTTTAAAAATAGGTTCAAAAGGTGAAAATATAGTTTTTTATCCATTGCTTAGTTTTCGTCTTTTGGTCAATATAACGTTTAAAATGAGAGAGTTTTAATTATTTGGGGATTAGCAAATATAGAATTATACATTCGTATTTTTAAACGATAAAAATGGACGTAGTAAATACACCTTTTCCAAAGCATTTCAGTCACAGTAAGCAATTGCAGCACATAATATATGTTGACTAAATATATACCCATCCGTTAGATCAGCTCTCACCTTAGCAAGGAGGGTTACAATACTTGAAAGAGAAAGAGTTTCAATCAAAGCCATTACTCACGAAAAGAGAGAGAGAAGTTTTCGAATTGTTAGTTCAAGATAAGACAACAAAGGAAATAGCTAGCGAGCTCTTCATTAGTGAAAAAACAGTTCGGAATCACATCTCGAATGCGATGCAAAAGCTTGGTGTAAAGGGACGTTCTCAAGCGGTTGTCGAGCTCCTTCGAATGGGTGAACTAGAGCTCTAACCTATACCGGCTAACCTTTTATAGGTTTGCCGGTTATTATTTTATTTGTAATCGATATTATTTATTTCTACTGAAATTTAAAGATGGTTGTCGTATAATTGTTGCTTGAGAATTTCTTATAAATAATCAGGTTGATTTTGTTGAGGGGGTTGTTCATACGATAGGGCCAGTTTACTTTCTACATGTTGCACTGAATACAAGCTTGAACTTCCACTTGATTTCAAAAGACGATGTTAATGTCTATCGTTCATAATTGTGTATTTGTTGTTTGGAAGATATGAGACTCCTGTTTAGAGAAGCGTGACAAAGGGAGACCCCACAGGCGTTTGTGCTTAAGCAGCACGGATCGCTTGAGGAAAGCAAATGGCTGCAAGAGGAAATTAACAACGGTTTTTATGGTCTTTCAATTAAAACAATCTTGCATTTTTTAATTAAAACATGGAAAATTGAAGTGATATGTACATAACCATTATGAGGATGCATATCAGTACTAAATTAGTGAGGGTAAAAAGTGAAAAGTAGACAAGAATTAATAAATGATAAGACAGTTGCGGATCTCGAAAAGGCACTCCGACATATTTCCAGTATACTAAGACAAAAGGGTCGTTGTATACTGAGTGATTATGGTATTACTCCTCCTCAATTTGTTGCGTTGCAATGGTTATGGGAATATGGTGACTTAACAATTGGTGAACTTTCGAATAAAATATATTTGGCATGCAGCACAACAACAGATTTAGTTGACAGAATGGAAAAAAATCAGTTAGTGATGCGAGTGAAAGACCCAAAAGATCGAAGAGTTGTACGAATTCATTTATTAAAAGAAGGCGAACGTATTATTGAAGAAGTTATCGAAAAACGCCAAAAATACTTACGAGATATGCTTGTTAATTTTGAAAAGGATGAATTAGAAGTCCTTGAAAAATCGTTAATCAAGTTACAACATGAAATGAGAGAAGAATGAGGCGATTATTTGAAAAGTCCAATCGGAGTTATTGATTCTGGTGTCGGCGGTTTAACTGTCGCAAAAGAGATCATGAGACAATTACCAAAAGAAGAAATTATATATTTAGGGGATACAGCACGTTGTCCATATGGCCCAAGACCTGCTGAAGAGGTTCGACGTTTTACATGGGAAATGACTAATTATTTGCTTGATAACCATCATATTAAAATGCTAGTCATTGCTTGTAATACTGCAACAGCTATCGCATTGCAGGAAATACAAGAAACAATAAATATCCCTGTAATCGGGGTGATTTTCCCTGGTGCTCGAACTGCTGTAAAAGTCACTAAAAATGACCAAATAGGTGTAATCGGGACAATCAATACAATAAAAAGTGCTGCATATGAAACGGCGCTTAAAACATTAAATAACACGCTGAAAATTGAAAGTTTAGCATGTCCAAAATTTGTCCCTCTAGTTGAAAGTGGAGATTACGAAGGTGAGCATGCAAGGCTAATTGTTGAGGATTCTTTGGCTCCATTTAAGAATTCCAATATTGACACGTTAATCTTAGGTTGTACACATTATCCTATTTTACAGCCGCAAATTGAGGAGTATATGGGACAAGCTGTTCAAATTATTTGTTCTGGTGATGAAACGGCAAGAGAGGTCAGCACGATTCTGTCCTTTAAAAAAGCGCTAAACCAAACACCTGGTGAAAAAAATCATTTATTTTTAACAACCGGTTCCAAACAGTTGTTTGAAAAAATTGCTTCAAAATGGTTTGAACACCCTATCGAAAACGTGAAGTCTATTTCACTTGAAAATGTTGAAAATATTCATTTATCATAAGGAACCATCTATGAAGGAGTCTATCTTCTTTATGCGATTTATAGAAAAATTCACTTTGATCTATAACGCGTATAAAGTAAGATAGACTTTTTTGTTCCTATCAGTTAGTTTCATTGTGTAAAAAAACATCCCTTTAAAGCTTTAGCAGAGAATTTGTACAAAAAAGCGGTCTAAAACAAATTATAGCTCGTATACATTATAGTACAAACTGCCTTTGGAGGGATTTGAATGTCAAAATACAACAAACAGATTGCAATCACTGTCATTGCATCATCTATGCTACTCTCAGGCTGTAGTTTATTTGATGCAGAAAAAGCTACAAAGGAAATCGATCCACCACAGGATGTAACAATTACAGAGGATGTAAATCAAAAAGGTGAAGGAAAGGTTGAAGACGTTGCTGGAGAAGAAGCAGAAAAAAATGTAACAAATCAATTATATTTAATTGATAAAAATGGATTTGTTGTTCCTTACACAATGAACCTGCCTGAAACAAAAAGTGTTGCAAAACAAGCTTTAGAATATTTAGTTGACGGTGGTCCAATTTCAAGCATGCTGCCGAATGGGTTTAGAGCCGTTCTTCCTGAAGGTACAGAAGTATTGGGTGTTGATATTAAAGACGGAGTAGCTGTTGCAGACTTCTCAAAAGAATTTAGTACGTATAATAAAGAAGATGAAGAGAAGATTTTACAGGCTATTACTTGGACATTAACACAGTTTGACTCTGTTGAAAAAGTGAAAATTTGGGTAAATGGACATGAACAGAAGGAAATGCCTGTAAATGGGACTCCAATCCAAGATGGAATTGGAAGGGAGTATGGAATTAACCATGATTCCTCTGATGTTGTCGATTTGACTAATACGCATCCTGTTACCGTTTATTACAGTGCTGAAACAGATGGACAAGAATATTTTGTTCCGGTTACAAAAAGGGTAAGTAACACAGAAACGGACAAAATTGTTTCAGCCGTTGAAGAGTTAGTAGAGGGTCCAGCGTTAGAGACAGGATTATTAAGTGAGTTTCAAAATGGTGTGGAGCTTATAAGCGCTCCTAAATATGAGGATGGAAAAGTTACCTTGGATTTCAATGAGGCAATTTACGGAAGCTTTGACGAAGAACAGAAAATCATTTCATCTCAAGTGTTACAATCACTTGTCTTAACCTTAACAGAGCAAGAAGGTATTGAAAGTGTAGCTATTACTGTAAATGGTAAAGCTGAGTTAATGGATGAAAATGGTGAAAAGCTAACAGAGGCTGTCACTAGACCTACAAATGTAAACACAGGTAGTTTTTAATATTTAATTTTTGTTATACTATATGATAGTTAGAGGTAAGCTTTTAAAGCTGCCTCTTTCTTCATTTAGTGTGGATTCGAAAATAATGTGGAAACCATACTAGCTGAAAAACTTTTTTGTTTACATATAGAGATGATGATAAATGGAGGACTGTAGAAATAATGAGACATGATGGGCGAAAAGCAAATGAATTAAGAAAAGTTGAGATTGTAACAGATTTTATCATACACCCTGAAGGCTCCGTATTTATCACAGTAGGAAATACGAAGGTTATTTGTAATGCAACGATTGAAGACAGAGTTCCACCTTTTATGCGTGGTGAAGGAAAAGGTTGGATTACAGCCGAATATTCGATGCTACCAAGAGCAACTGAACAGAGAACAATTAGAGAGTCTTCTAAAGGGAAAATAAGTGGTCGAACAATGGAAATTCAACGATTAATCGGCAGAGCGTTACGAGCAGTTGTTGATTTAAAGGCATTAGGAGAACGAACAATATGGATTGATTGTGATGTTATTCAAGCTGATGGCGGAACAAGAACGGCTTCGATAACAGGAGCGTTTGTAGCAATGACTTTGGCACTTGGAAAGTTATTGGAACAAGGAAAACTTAAAACTCTGCCGATAACAGATTTTCTTGCTGCGGTATCTGTTGGGGTTGACACAGAGCATAAAGAGATACTAGATTTAAATTATATAGAGGATTCTTCTGCACAAGTCGATATGAATGTCATAATGACATCAAAAGGTCAGCTTGTTGAACTTCAAGGAACAGGGGAAGAAGCAACGTTTTCAAGAACGCAATTAAATCAGCTTATTGATTTAGCGGAACAGGGAATATACTCCTTGATTGAATATCAAAGAGAAGCGCTTGGGGATTTATCTTTAATCGTAGATGAAAATTTAAAAAAGTAGGTTGATTTTGTGAAGGAAATTATTATAGCAACGAAGAATAAAGGGAAGGTTAAAGAATTTGAAGCATTGCTTACTCCTCTAGGGTATATCGTTCGTTCTTTATTGGATTATCCAAATGCGATCGATGTTGAGGAAACAGGTACTACATTTGAGGAAAATGCAATACTTAAAGCCGATGCGATTGCAAATACATATCAGAAATTAACGATTGCTGATGATTCAGGGCTAGCTGTTGATTATTTAGATGGAAAACCTGGAGTTTATTCTGCGAGATACGCAGGTCCAGAAAAGGATGATATTGCGAATATTAATAAAGTATTGAAGCAGTTAGAAAATGTTGAAAAATTAGAAGAACGTTCGGCAAGATTTGTATGTGCCCTTGCGCTATCTATACCAGGTGAAAAAACAAAAACTGTTGTTGGAACCTGTGAGGGATATATCTCAATGATGCCAATAGGTGAAAACGGCTTCGGCTATGATCCGATTTTTATTGTCAAAGGAAAAGAAAAAACAATGGCATGTTTAACAAGTGAAGAAAAAAATGAAATTAGTCATCGAGCGAAGGCTTTGGAGAAACTGAAAGAGCTTATTTATTAATTTATAGGGCGGCGCATAAGATGAAAGTACTTATCATGAGTGATAGTCATGGACTAACAAAAGAAATTGAAGAAATTAAAAATCGTCACAAAGATGAAGTTTCATTGATGCTACATTGTGGAGATTCTGAATTATCACATGAAAGTCTTGAGTTAGCATCATTAACAGTGGTAAAAGGGAACTGTGATTTCGGTGCAGATTTTCCGAATGATGTGATTTGTGATATTAATGGTTCAACATTATATTTAACACACGGTCATTTATATCAGGTGAAATCAACTTTATTAAATTTGAAGTATCGAGCATTAGAAGTTGGTGCACGATTCGTTTGCTATGGTCATTCACATATTGCGAATGCTGAAATGATCGATGGAATGATATTTATTAACCCTGGAAGTATTCGTTTACCAGTACTGCGCAGACAGAAAACTTATGCTATACTAGAAGTGGAAAATTCAATTGCAAATGTAACATTTTTTGAAGTGAATGGAACTATTGTTGAGGATTTATCACAACAATTTTCACTGTAAAGTTAATATGGAGGGGAGATTTCCCCTTTTTAAAAAAATGAAAAAAAGTTTTAAAAATAATGTTGACTTTTATTCTATAAGCAAATATAATAATAAATGTCGCTGGTGATACACAGTACATAAGGGAAAACACCTTAAGAACATTATTCATTATAAACATGTCCCAGTAGCTCAGCTGGATAGAGCAACGGCCTTCTAAGCCGTCGGTCGGGAGTTCGAATCTCTCCTGGGACGCCATAATAATACATATTCAAAACCTATCATATTAAATGTGATAGGTTTTTTTATTTTTAAGATATGTCAAAGCCTATCATTGATTTCTTAGCACTATGTTATTGAAGAATACGTGGGATTCTTGTTTAGAGAAGTTTGTTAGAGGATTTAACGCCATGGAGGAGCGTTCCAGACCTTCTACAGAAAAAGAACGCTACAAGAGGAAATAAACAACCAAGATTAACATCGCCACCTCTTCAAGAAATTTAAGGAAACTTTTGTAATGATAGTTGTTATGGTAAGAAACAATTAATTTTTAAGAATCTAAGTCGTCTAATGGAAATATTCCCTCTAAGAAATCTAAGTCTCTATGCAATTCTCCTTTCGTGACACCTGTACCGAGTATAATAAACTCTCAAATCGATTTTAGTTGAGTATAATGTGTCTATCCAAGCCTTCTATATAACTACTATAAAAATGCGTCTACAGTGTATAAATTAGTCTTCTTTGGACTTAAATTTATTTTCTATCTCATTTAAAAAATTTAATACAGCTATTTTCATTTGCTCGACACCTGGTTGTTCTATCGGGAAATGTCCAGCTCCTTCTAAAATTACACATCTTTTCTTACATTGTAATCGCTTATAAAAGGATTCACTTAAATTAAACGGTGTCATTGGATCTACTTCAGGATGGATAAGTAATATAGGACAAATGTCAAAATATTCAGGTTCAATCATTAATTTCATATTTAAGAAGGTTCTCAGAAATCGCAAAGGTATTCTTGTCCCTGCCGAGCGTGGATCGTTCATAATTAGATTGGTCAAATCAAAGTTATTTGTAATTAACTTCATTCTCGATACTTTAGAAACAGGAATCCGAAACGAATCCAATACAAAGGGGAAACTATCCATCGTGAATTTACCCAAGCGACTAATTACCTTATTTGGAGCAATTTGATCACGAACTTTTTGATTACTTGTATCCACGAAGGTCGTTACAATCAACCCTTTAACTTGTTTGCTCATACTTGCCGCATGATATGCAAGCATGCCTCCAATGCTGGCTCTTAATAAAATAATTGGTTTACCGTCTCGCTTGAATTCCTGTTCGATGAACTCCGTAATTATTTTTATCCAATCACGGTAATCTATAGATTTTAATGACTCAGTATAACTGAGACCATAAGGAGGGAGGTCTGGAGATACAACATCATATCCATGTATTTGTAACATCCTTGCATAGGGTGCCAATAGTCTACCGTTTCCACCTGCACCATGTATTAAAATAACTTTAATTTTCGATCCCGAAACAGACATTCGATCCAGATGGATATGATAATCGTTCCAACCCCACCATTCCTCAGATGGTAGGTTATTGTCATTTATTCGCAATTCTTCAGGGAAAAATCTCTGATATTTCTTCCAATAAACTTCGGTTTCATTGTATGTAAAATTTTTAGTGTTAGGATTCACTCACTCTTCCCCCAAACCGTATTGTAATGGCATTTGCTAACCTTACTAAAACGTAATAGTGGGAACACACACTAGTAAGGTACCGATCTAATAAGCCTTTGCCGTTGTTATTACATATATTAACTTATTCTAGATGGTTTCAAAAAAGCCTTCTTATTGAGCTTAACCTGCCCCTTTAGTGCAATAAGTAAATGCGATACCTCTTTATTGAAGTACCGCACCCATTTGTTTAAGTACATTTCTTCACAAACATCGTCTTTTCAGTTCATTCTACTTTAAATTTCTTGGGTTATTTCTCTTAAAAATTGTTTCCTCTTCTCATCTGTTGTTAAGTTAACTCCAGAAAAATGAATCCATTTAGTGTATTCGTTTTTAATTCCCAGGTCAGCTAAAGTTCGGTTAATGAAGACTCCTTGAATAGCATTTCCTCCTTCAGATTCAATATAATCTTTATCCGTTGTAGAAGTTGAAATCACAGTTGTTTTTTCTATATTTGTCAATAACCCTTTCAGAGAACCTGTTGTTTTATCCTCTAGGAAAGCGAAGCCACTCAACATCACTTTATCAATAAATCCTTTTAAAATAGCAGGTAAGTCCCACCACCAGACAGGAAATATAAAAATCAACTCAGTTGCCTGGCTTAATTTTTTTTGATATTCCTTAACTAATTCGTAAGGTGTTTCTCCTCTATTAAATTGCTCCAATTCTTCTGCTGTAAATACGGGATTAAACCCATCTTTATAAAGATCGATCACTTGAAATGTTTCTTCCTTAGCTTCTAAGTCTTTCGTGATAGAAGTTAAGATTGCATGATTATAGCTTCCTTCCCATGGATGTGCATAGACAATTGTTTTCATTACTAGTTCACCCTTCTCCCTAATTTGCATCATATTTTGATGTACATTCATCTTATTGTATGCTATAACATTCTACAAGTACGGTAATTTAAGTATGATACTAACCTAAAGGAGAGTGTTGAATGGAAAATGAATCTTATGTATTTAAAGATAATTTGAAGGATACTGGTTTTGGCTATACTTTGTCATTAATTGGTGGAAAATACAAAATGACAGTTTTATATGCTTTATATTTAAACAATAACCCTATTCGCTATAACCAGCTGAAACGGATGCTTGGCAATATTTCTTTTAAAACATTAACCAATACACTAAAGGAACTTGAGGGTGATCAACTAATTAATCGAAAAGAATATCCTCAAGTGCCTCCAAAAGTAGAATATAGTTTATCGGAAAAGGGTTTATCATTGATTCCTGTATTAGATGCAATTTGCTATTGGGGAGAAGAACAATTGGATAAAAGAAAGGAAGTGACGAATAAAGTGAACAATAACTAAAGAAGGCTGCCTGGTCAGCAGCTGTAGATTCCTTTTCATAGTATTAATCAATAAACCTGCACCGTTAGTCAAAAAGCGAATGCACTTAATGAACACTCGCACCAGTTACTTGAAGAACAATATTAATCAAAAGGAAAATAATACCTACAATGTTAAATACATTAGAAAAGCCTATATTTTCCGCTATTGCAATAGAAGGCTTGTTGTCTTCCATACAATCCCAATAAGGAATTTTATTCTTTTCCAAACTTTGTAATTCACACTAAACATCCTAATTTCACCATATTCATTTTGCTATTAGCATTTTTTTATTCAACTAACCAGCCCCCATTGTTGAAGAAGAAAAACTAAAACTCTAGAGAGGACGATACAATCCTTTCTTGTTTTTGGAAAACTTCTATAACCTGAGTATATCAATGGTTTCCATAATTGGGATTAAATTTCCTTATACTGTAGTAGCTGTTTATCCTCTAATTACAAAAAATGGTGTGTCAATACTGTTGTCAGTTTACACACCATTTACTTTGTCTATTTAAAATTTGTACTCCAAAACGAAAGCCTTTGAGACGATCCCCATGCCTCTTTTTATAAAATAAAAATCCAAAACACAATCGCTAGTAAAAAGCGATAAATAGCAAAAGGAATGAGCTTAATTTTATTAATTAGGCTAAGGAAGAATTTAATTGCGATTAAAGCAACTACAAAAGCTGTGACAAAGCCTGTAATAAACAATGGCAAATCACTGCTGTTTAAATGACTCCAGCTTTCGAGTAAATCCTTTCCAGAGGCGGCAAACATAATCGGAATCGCCATAATAAACGTAAATTCTGAAGCGGTCCGGTGATTCATGCCGACGAGAAGACCGCCTGATAACGTTGCTCCTGACCTTGAGAAGCCAGGCATTAAGGCTAAGCATTGAAAGAGCCCGACAGCAAATGCTTGCTTATAGGAAATTTGGTCAAGTGTATTTGCAACAGGTGCGGGTTTAAATTTTTCAGCAATAATCATTAGCACACCACCAGCAACTAATGTCATAACAACCGTTTGTGGTGAAAACAACACATCCTTGATCGTATCATAAAATAGGACGCCACCAATTCCGAACGGAAGCATACCAATCGCAATATGGAACACGTTTAGCTTGCCTATACTATTCTTCTCTTCACTTTTATGTAAGCCGAAAATCGTAAGAATTCTCCTCCAAAATAGAACAACAACTGCTAGAATCGAGCCTAACTGAATGACAATTTCAAAGGTTGAGGCACGTTCCCCATGAAAATTTAGAAGATGGCCAGTAAGGATTAAGTGACCAGTTGAAGACACTGGTGCAAATTCTGTTAACCCTTCGACAATCCCCATGATGATGCCAATAATAATATCCATTCGATTTCTCCTTTATCAAATACTCTTTTAAACAATATCAAAAAACCAGTAAATGTAAATAGGGTGGTTTTAAGTAGATTTTAAATTTTCGTTACGATATTTTCCTGTTATTCTCCGAACAAATCGGAAGTAGAGGTGACATTTTTGTCACTTTGAAGTGAAGGATGGCAGACAATTTCAACAGCTGCTTTTACTCGTCGTTATTGAATGATTTTTCGAGTTTAAATAGAGCATTTTTAGTTTGTATGAACAATTTGAAAAAACATTAAAATAACTGTTTGACATGGAACGCGTTTCATCAATTAGACTTAAGCCAAATAATAGGAAATGAGGAGAGTCTATGATTTCAATAATCATCCTTTGCTTTGTGATATATTTGGCATCATACTTCTGTTTAAAGTCATCAGGACAATCAATGGATGTTAAGTCAATGAAGGACTTTGACGATTATTTTATTTAAAAGTAACGCTTCATTTAGGTTTTTAGATATTAGCATTGTTTTGCACTTCTCTCTTTAGGAAATGGTATGATGAACGGGGATAGGCTTTTATCCTTTGAGTATGGGCTTATAAATTGAAACCTATCAGGCTTTACTGAAGATTAAACGTGATAAGATGACATGTTTGAAAAAAGGTGAGCATATGACAAATATTAAAGATTTAGCGAAGTTGGCTGGAGTTTCTGTGACGACTGTATCTCGTGTGTTAAATGATCATCCATATGTAAGCAAGGAAAAACGGGATGCGGTTTTAAAGGCGATCGAGGCAACGAATTATTATAAAAATATTAATGCTGTGCATTTAAGTAAAGGGAAAACAAATATGATGGGGGTTGTCGTTCCCTTTATTGATCATACGTATTTTGCCTTTTTAATAAAGGGAATTGCAAAACAGGCTTTGAAAAATAATTACAAATTAGTGTTGTTTCAAACGGAGTACCAGAAGGAGCGGGAACTTGAAGCATTGGAAATGTTAAAGCTAAAGCAAATTGATTCGTTAATTTTTTGCTCGAGAGCCTGTGATTTTGCCATTATTGAAGAGCATATGTCATTTGGTCCGATCGTTCTTTGTGAGCATATTGAAGGGAAGCGGATTTCTTCAAGCTATGTCAATCAATACAACGTTTTTTTTGAAGCGTTAGAATATTTGTTTGAGAAGGGACACCACCGGATTGGCTATAGTATTGGGAGAAGGACAGGGACAAATAGCTATGAGCGGGAAATGGCCTATCGTGATTTTCTCACTAAATATCAGCTTCCGTTACATCAAGAGTATATTATTGATGGCTGTCTCTATTTTGAGGATAGTGAGAAAGTAATGAAGCGAATCAAACAGATGGCAAAGCCTCCCACTGCATTGCTCATTACAAGTGATCAAGTTGCGGCAGGGATTGTTACCTATTGTCAAGCAAATGGGATAGCGATACCAGAGGAGCTTTCGATTATCGGCTTTGATAACCAGCCGATTGCGAAAATGATGAATATTACAACGATTGATATCCCGCTGTTTGAAATGGGTGAAAATCTTTTTCTGCAAGCAGTTGCCGAGGAGATTTCAAATAAGGAAATGTCCGTGAAACTCATTGAAAGAGGTACGGCTTAACGCTGTTTTCTGATAGAATATTTATAGAGAGAAAAAATAAAATGTAACATTCTTTGTATGGGGACAAAACACTAACGAAAGAAAGTTGGAATGCACATGACAAATCAGAGCGTAATCTTCTTTGATATTGATGGGACGTTATTGACTCATGAGAAGGAGTTACCAGCATCGACAAAGGAAGCGATTTTCAAGCTAAAAGAGCTAGGACATGAGGTAGCCATTGCGACAGGGCGAGCTCCGTTTATGTTTGAGGACATCCGTGAGGAATTAGATATTCGCACATTTGTTAGCTATAACGGTCAATATGTCGTTTTAAACGGTGAGGTCATTTATGCGAATCCATTAAATATTCCAGCTCTTGAACGATTAACTGAAAAAGCATTATTAAATCGACATCCGGTTGTGTTTATGGACCATGAGGATATGAAGGCAAATGTTCCAGAGCATGCTTATATTCGGGAAAGCATTGAAACGTTAAAAATTAACCATTTCCCAACACATGATCCGAATTATTATAAAGGTCGCGACCTCTATCAATCATTGCTTTTCTGTCCAGAAGGTGAAGAAAAACAATATGAGCAGGAATTTGCTGAATTTGATTTTGTTAGATGGCATCCTGTTTCTGTTGATATCCTGCCAAAGGGTGGTTCAAAAGCGATCGGAATTGAAAAAATTGTGGAAAGATTAGGATTCCCGAAAGAAAGACAATACGCCTTTGGTGATGGGCTTAACGATTTGGAGATGCTGTCTGCGATTGAAAATAGTGTTGCGATGGGGAATGCAGAGGATAGAGTGAAAAAAGCTGCCAAGCATGTAACGAAATCTGTTGAAGACAATGGAATTCTCCATGGCCTTCAAATGGTTGGTCTTCTGTAAGTAGGAGAAAAAGAAACAGAGAGGTTCGTGAATGAGATGAAGTTTAGACCATGCATCGATATTCATCAAGGTAAGGTGAAGCAAATTGTTGGGGATACACTTACTTTGGATAATCGTAAGGTTGTAGAAAATTTTGTATCAGAGCATGATTCTGATTATTATGCAGCGATGTTTAAGGAAGACAATCTAACTGGTGGACATGTTATCATGCTCGGAGATGGGAATCATGATACAGCTATCCGTGCATTAAAGGAATATCCAAATGGGCTGCAAATTGGCGGTGGGATCACTGCTGAAAATGCAGGCGAATATTTGGAAAATGGCGCTTCACATGTGATTGTTACCTCCTACATATTCAATAACGGGGAGCTCAATAAGGAGCGATTAGAAGCGCTAGTCAAGGAAGTTGGCAAGGAACGACTCGTCATTGATTTAAGCTGTAAGGAGAAGGATGGGAAATGGTTTGTCGTAACGAATAAATGGACGACATTTACCAATTTTGAAATCAATGCAGCGTCCATAAAGGAAATTGAAGGCTACTGTGATGAATTGCTCATCCATGCGGTTGATGTTGAAGGAAAGCGGACGGGAATCCAAGAAACACTTGCTAAGCAATTAGCTAGCTGGGTCTCAATTCCGACAACCTATGCAGGCGGTGTCCGCTCAATCTCTGATTTAGAAGCATTTCGTCAGTTAACAGATGGTAAGCTTGATCTTACAATTGGCAGTGCATTAGATATATTCGGCGGGAATCTTCCTTACAAGCAAGTTGTTGACTATTGCCGTAAGCTTTAATGAGAATTTTACATCATCGAGGGTGACTCAAAAGGGTCAGAACCTTTCATTTGTTTGAGGGGTCTGAACCATTCGTTTTGAGCCACCCTTATTTTTATTAATAAAGTTTTTCATAGGGGGCTGTTAATGGTGAATTTTCGCTTAGATGAGGCGATTGAAGTTTTGGAGCGTACACCAATTTTATTAAAAAGCTTTTTGACTGGATTATCAAATGGATGGCTGCAAGGCAATGAAGGTGAGGGCACATGGAATGCTACGGAAGTGGTTGACCACCTTATTGAAGCTGAAAAAACTAATTGGCTACCAAGATTACAATTTATTCTTAATGAAGGAACGGCAAAGCCATTTCCCGCATTTGATCGGAACGCGCATTTACTTCCAGGACGTGAGCAATCGATGGAAGAAAAGCTAGATGAGTTTGCGAGGATTCGAAACGAAAATATCACGAAGCTAAAGGAGCTAGTGACAAATGAAGAGCTTCTTGAGCTATCTGGCATCCATCCTGAGTTTGGCGAGGCAAAGATAAGAGAACTGATTTCGACGTGGGCAGTTCATGATTTCACACATATTGCACAAATCGTCCGCGTCATGGCGAAAAGATACAGTGCAGATGTTGGACCGTGGAAGGAATATTTAGGGATACTGAGGAAGTAGGTTTGCTTTTGTGTAGAAAACATAGACTCATTGTGGCGTTGATTCCTTAAGGAGTGAACGTTTTTTTATTTGGCTGTTGATTTTTAAGCACTTTGTTGATTGGAGTGGAGGGCATGAGACTCCTGCGGGAGAAGCGTGTCAAAGGGAGACTCCACAGGAGCTTGCTCCGAGGAGGCTCCCGGACCGCCCGCGGAAAGCGAATGCCCAGTAGCGGAAATCAACAACAAAGTTTAACAAAGCCTTTTATTTAAGAGTGGAGTTTATAGCTGTACAAATAAAAACAACTATTATATAATTAGTTAGTAAGGAATACTAACTAATTTATTTAAAAAAGGGGGCTTCTATGGATCTGTTTACAATGATTTACCGGTTTAATAAATTGTATGTTTTACGGCTTCAGGAAATTTGTTCGTCCTATGGAGTCACAGCTGTTCAATGGCTTGTTCTGCACCATGTCTACAATCATGAGGGATGTACGAGCATCGATATTGTCAAGGAATGGTCTGTTGAAAAGCCGACCGTATCTTCTTTAGTACGGAAGCTAAATGAACAAGGCTTATTGCAGTTTACAAGTGGTCAAGATAAACGGCAGAAGAATTTGTCTTTGACAGATGAAGGGAAAACCCTTTGCGAAAAGATAACAAAGCAAGTGATCGAACTCCAATTATTTGTCGCAGATCCGCTATCAGAGGATAAAGTGAAGGAATGGATGGAAGAGCTAAAAATATTGGAGGAACGTATGAAGGATTATGAAAGATAAAATCTGGTCAAAAAATTTTATAGTCATCTCATTAATTAATTTTTTATCCATTTTAATGTTCTACTTATTAATTGTGACGATTGCAAGCTATGCGATTGAGACCTATCATGTTTCAACGAGTATTGCCGGCTTAGTTTCAAGTATTTATGTAATCGGTGCGTTGATCGGGAGGCTTTTAACGGGCCGATTAATCGGGAAATTGGGTCCGGCAAAAATATTGCGAATAGGTGTTATTTTATTTTTTATTAGCGCGTGTTTTTATTTTATTGAAATTCATATCGGCTTTTTGTTAGTGAATCGGTTTATTCAAGGCGTATTTGTTGGAATTATTGGAACAGCTGCTGGTACGATTGTCGCGCATATTCTTCCTGCTACTCGTAAAGGGGAAGGGATTGGCTATTATAGCTTAAGCGTTATTCTAGCAACAGCAATTGGGCCGTTTATTGGGATTTTCTTAATGAAGTTTGAAAATGGCAATGACTATATTTTTGGATTAAATGTCTTGCTTTCGCTTATCATGATCGGTGCTTTAGCTTTTATTCGTTTAGAGAGAGAGCAGTTTCATGCAAATCAGCAGGAACAAAAGGAAGAGTCGTTTCTTGCAAAGTTTATGGAGCCTAAATCGATCCCGATTTCGTTTATTGCGTTATTAATGGGGTTTGCTTACTCAGGCGTCATGTCGTTTTTATCTTTTTATGCTGAAGAGGTCAACTTGGTTGAAGCAGCAAGTGTGTTTTTCATCGTTTATGCACTTGCAACGATTTTTACCCGGCCATTTTGTGGTCGATTAATGGATGCGAAGGGGCCTAATTTAATCGTTTATCCTTGTTTAGTCATTTTTGCAGCTGGGATGTATTTATTTAGTCAGGCAAGCAGCGGCTGGATGTTATTACTTTCAGCAGCTTTGATCGGGCTTGGCTTTGGGAACTTTAATTCGATTGCCCAAACGATTGCTGTGAAGGTAACTGAACCACATCGCTTTGGTTTTGCGACATCGACGTATTATATTTTTTATGATCTTGGACTTGGCTTTGGTCCGTACTTATTAGGGTTATTTGTCCCATTTGCAGGATATCGTTCCATCTTTTTATGGATGGTTCCAATCATCATTATAAGTATTCCGCTTTATTCCGTTTTACATGGACGAAAAGCGAAATTATATATCTAAGGAGGAAGAAATGATGAATTTTAAACATATTACAATTGCCGGAAGCGGAGTATTAGGAAGTCAAATTGCTTTTCAAACAGCATTTAAAGGATTTAACGTAACGATTTATGATATTAATGATGCAGCGATTGAGAAGGCGAAAGAACGAATTGCCAATTTAGAAGCTACATATTTTGATTATTTTAAAGAAGAGCAGGACGCGGTTAAAACAGCGCAATCTCGAATTCAATATGCAACAAATTTAGCAGAAGCTGTTGCTGAAGCAGATCTTGTCATTGAAGCAATTCCTGAATTAAAGGAAATTAAAGAAAGCTTTTATACAGAGCTTGGAAAAGTTGCACCAGCTCATACGATTTTTGCATCAAATTCTTCTACATTGCTACCAAGTCAATTTGCAGAATTTACTGGTCGTCCTGAGAAATTTTTAGCTCTTCATTTTGCGAACCGCATTTGGATGAATAATACAGGAGAAGTGATGGAGCATCCGGGAACAAGCCAAGAGGTTGTTAAGGATGTATTACAATTTGCAGCGGCGATTGGAATGGTCCCACTTCATATTAAAAAAGAGCAGCCAGGCTATATCTTAAATAGTTTATTAGTTCCATTACTTGATGCAGCACAGCTTTTATGGGGAAATGAGGTTGCGGATCCATATACAATCGATAAAACATGGATGATTGCAACAGGTGCACCAATGGGTCCGTTCGCGATTATGGACGTCGTTGGATTAGAAACAGTATACAATATCGTCAGCACAAAGGCAGCGAAACATCCAAACCCTGAACAAAATGAATTCAAGCAAATTGCTGATCTCGTAAAAAATGAATATATTGATAAAGGGAAAATGGGAATGCAATCAGGTGAGGGATTCTATCAATATCCTAATCCAGCTTATAATGAGAAGGGATTTTTACAGCCTTAAGCTTTATTGTAAGGAAACTAGTGAAATAAATAATGGGAGCCTTTCGTTTATTTGGAAGGCTCTTTGTTTTGCTCCTTTAACATATTAACGCAATGGGGGACTGTCCCCAAAAAATTGTCCCCTAAAAAATAGATTGACGGAACATCTATTTCCATAATAGAATAAAGGAAATTTTAACAAAATTTACCTTCGCGAAAACGTTTGTTTATCTGCCTCTTAGATTACTGCCTATTGTCTTAAAGTGACAATAGGCATTTATTTTCTGAAATTTGTAAGGGGGAAGGGTTATGGGAAAGGTTTTTACGTCTATCCAAGCAAACCATGAGGAGTTTATTCGTAAGCAGCGGATTTTTTTCGTTGGTTCTGCACCGTTATTAGAGGATGGTCATGTTAATATTTCGCCTAAAGGTCATGATGTTCTTAGGATTTTGTCGGCAAATGAGGTTGCTTATTTAGATTTAACAGGGAGCGGCAATGAAACAAGTGCACATCTCATTGATAATGGGAGAATTACTTTTATGTTTCTTGCATTTGAGGGTCCACCATTGATTTTACGCTTATATGGTAAAGGCGAGGTTATCTTACCAGATACACCAAGGTGGGAGGAGCTCATCCCCCATTTCAACCTTCTTCCTGGGGCACGGCAAATTATTTATGCAAAAATCGATACTGTCAAAACGTCCTGTGGATTTAGCGTCCCATTTTATACCTACAATGGTGAACGCGATACGCTGCAGCAATGGGCTTTAAATAAAAGCGACGAACAATTAGAAGAGTATCATAAAAAGAAAAATTCAATCAGCATGGATGGAATTGTCACACCTATTGGCGAACAGTTTGTAAACGCAAAAAGTTAAGTACACAAATTAGTAGATAAGGAAGTATACCTATGAAACTACATTTACTTACTAGCATTCGAACGAATAATTTTACTGATGATGAAATGATGGCGAAAATCAAGACGATGTGGGAGGAAGCTTCTAGCAAACTAGAAAATAATGAAGAGTGTGTTTATGGAGTTTATTATGATTATGAAAATAATTATAAAGGAGATTACTCATTAAGTGTTGCCGTTGAAAGAGATGGCAATCATGGAGCAGCCTCCATTGAAATACCGGATAACAAGAAATATGAGGTCTTTAAAGTCGATATGAATGATGAACAAGGCATCTTAAAAGCATGGAGTACTATCTGGAAGCAAGAAGAGACAGGTGTATTAAAGAGAGATTACTCTTATGACTTTGAAAAGTATTATCCTAATGGTGAAATTGAGATTTATATTGCAGTAAAGTGAGAAGAAATGAACTATATATAAGAGGTAAAAGGGAAATAAGAATAAGACCAGCTCTTTTAGGGGTGGTTTTCTTTGTGTTTAGCAAAAAAAGGAAACTGCTTTGAAATCTAATAGAGAAAATGAATTTTGTATAAATAAGGAGAAAAGCTAATTGCATTTATAAAGGAATAGCGGAAAAGAAATACGAATAAGACCAGCTCTTTTGGGGTGGTTTTCTTTATGTTTGAAAAAGAAAGTAAACTACACGTAAAAACCTGATATGTCACAAAAAGCTCCCACTTGTTGAAGTCCATTTTCATCATCCTGAAAAAAGGAGGTCAACATTGTGCACCTTTTTAGTCAATATCGTTTATCGTCTTGAAGCTAGATGCCCTTTATAATTGAATTCAAGTAAGCGTTTACAAAATATTCGTCAGGTGGTGGGAATAAGGTGAATACAAGGATAAATTCGAACCAACTGGAAACAAGCTCAGATGTAAATCTTAAACTGAAAACAAAACGTAAGCTATCGATGAAAAAGTTTCTATCGTATATGGCCTTTGTTGGTCCAGCACTACTATTTTTTATCTTGATTCAAATTATTCCTTTCTTTATGGGAATTTACTATTCCTTTACATCATGGAATGGGGTAAGCTCAACGATTGAATGGGTTGGCTTGGACAATTATGTGAAAATATTTACGGGAGACGAGAAATTTTTCAATTCCTTTTTATTTACAACAAAGTTTATGTTTGCGGCTGTCATTATAAGTAATTTAATTGGTTTTACATTAGCTCTGCTATTAAATGCCGCATTAAAAACGAAAAATATTTTAAGAACCGTCTTTTTTATTCCAAATGTTATTGGTGGACTATTACTAGGGTTTATATGGCAGTTTATCTTTGTTAAAGGCTTTGCATCAATTGGTAACTTGACGGATATCGGTTTCTTCAAGCTTCCGTGGCTTGGTGATGAAGCAACTGCATTTTGGGGAATTGTTATCGTTTTTGCATGGCAAATTAGTGGATATATGATGGTCATTTATATTGCTGCCTTACAAGGGGTGGATACGTCTTTATTAGAAGCAGCAAAAATTGATGGAGCTTCTAACTGGTCCGTTTTAACGAAAATCATCGTCCCGCTCATTATACCTGCATTTACGATTTGCTTTTTCTTAACGATTTCAATGGCATTTAAAATTTTCGATTTGAATCTTTCGCTGACAGGAGGCGGACCGTTTAATTCAACGGAATCGGTTGCGATTAATATTTACCAAGAGGCGTTTATGAATAATCGATATGGCTTAGGTACGGCAAAGTCGATTTTATTCTTTTTAATCGTCGCAGTCTTTACGACCTTCCAAGTGTTGTATACGAAGAAAAAGGAGGTTGAGGCATAATGTTAAGAAGGTATACATTTCAAACATTTATATTAGAGATTGTTGCCATTATCCTCGCTCTGATTTTTCTCGTACCATTTTATTTTGTCTTTATTAATTCAGTAAAAAGCTTTTCAGAGATCTTATTAGATGCAGCTGCGTGGCCAAAGGAAATTTTATTTAGCAATTACGCGAAGGTATGGGAAATTATTAGCTTTGAGCATGCTTTCTTTAATTCCCTTATTATTACGGTAATAAGCATTGCTGGAATTGTCGTCATTAGCTCAATGGCTGCGTGGAAAATGGTGCGAACACCAGGAAAGGTAAGCAAATTTCTCTTTGTATTCTTTGTTTCTGCGATGGTCATTCCCTTTCAAACCGTGATGATCCCGCTTATGAAGCTTGGGGGCATGATGGGGATTATGAACAGCATTCCGGGAATTGTCATTATGTATTTTGGCTTTGGGGTTTCTTTATCGCTTTTCCTGTTTCACGGTTTTGTTAAAACAATTCCACAGGAAATTGAAGAATCTGCTAGAGTAGATGGGTGTAGCCAATTCGGAGTTTTTTGGAGAATTGTCTTCCCGCTATTAAAGCCGATTACCGTAACGGTTATCATTTTAAATACGCTGTGGATTTGGAATGATTACCTGCTTCCATTACTCGTGCTCCAGGATGCTGAACTGCGGACAATTCCATTAGCGACAAGCTCGTTCTTCGCTCAATATACGAAGCAATGGGATATGGGTCTAGCGGCATTAGTACTAGGGATTGCACCAATTATCGTTTTCTTTCTGTTCTTGCAAAAGCATATTATTAAAGGTATTGCTGCTGGTTCGATTAAGTGAGAGGGAGAGGAGGGGGACAGTCCCCACAATTGTTGTGGGGACTGTCCCCAAAAAGACGAATTTCTAGCGCGACAACCTCACTTTTCGCTTAAGAATAGGATGCAATTTGGCAGTTTAGTATTAGTAAAAGCACGAATTATCATTGGTTACTCCACTAGCAGTTTATGAAAGGGAAGCAGCCTGTTTAAATGAAGTCATGGCCGTATGTAAAGTGGCTGTTTTAATTAATGGGGGACAGTCCCCACTACCATCGTGGGGACTGTCCCCCAAAAAAGGGTCACTTTTATATAAAAGATAGATAACATAACAAGGAGGTCAATGGGGATGAAGAAGCTCTTGCTCGTATGTTTATCGATGTTATTTTTGGTAGGGATGATTGTTGGGTGTAGTTCAGGGGGGAAGCTAGAAACAGGTGGGCAGTCTAATTCTAATTCTGATACGAATACAGATTCTGGTGATAATGGGGATGTTGTGACACTTAATTTATTTCAATTTAAAGTAGAGATTGCTGACCAACTACAAGAAATGATTAATGAGTTTGAAAAGGAGCATCCGAATATAAAGGTAAAGCTTGAAAGTGTTGGTGGTGGCGCAGATTACGGTGCAGCGTTAAAGGCGAAATTTGCATCAGGTGAAGAGCCAGATATCTTTAACAATGGTGGCTTTAAAGAGCTTGAATTGTGGAAGGAGCATTTAGCGGATTTATCAAATGAGCCATGGGTTGAGCATGTTCTTCCAATTGGGAAGGTTCCGATGACGGGTGAGGATGGAAAGCTATACGGGATGCCTGTAAACCTTGAAGGATATGGCTTCGCCTATAACAAGGACTTATTCAAAAAGGCAGGAATTACAGAAACGCCGAAAACACTTAGTGAATTAAAAGAGGCAGCTCAAAAGCTTGAGGATGCAGGAATAAAAGCATTTTCTGCAGGATATGGGGAATGGTGGGTTATTGGACAGCATTTATTAAACATTCCATTTGCCCAACAGGAAGACCCTTCAGCATTTATTGATGGATTATATGATGGTTCAGTGAAATTTGCCGATAATGAGAAGTTTAAGCAATTCAAGGAAGTCATTGATACAGAAATAAAATATGCAACAGGAAATCCGCTCACAACCGATTATAATACACAAGTAACACTGTTTGCTTCAGGTGAAACAGCAATGCTTCAACAAGGTAACTGGACAGAAAATATGATTTATGAAGTGAACCCTGAGATGAATATGGGCTTTATTCCAATCCCGCTTAACGATGATGCAAATCAAGATGTCTTACCAGTCGGTGTACCGAACAACTGGGTATTAAACAAAAACTCAGAGCATTTAGAGGAAGCGAAAACATTCCTAAACTGGATGGTATCCTCTGAAACAGGAAAACGCTATATTACTGAGGAGTTTGCCTTTATCCCAGCGTTTGATAATATTGAAGCATCTGGTTTAGGTGACTTAGGTAAAGAGGTATTAGAATATTCAAAAGCTGAAAAGACGATTCCATGGACTTGGTTTACATGGCCAGATGGAGCAAACAAGGAATTTGCCGCTGCGATTCAGGAATATGCAGCAGGAAAAATCGATTATGATACATTGCTAGAAAAATTCCAAGCGACTTGGGACAATTTAAAGTAAAATAGAGAAAAAAGCATGCCATGACAGTCGGCATGCTTTTTATCTATACGAATGTTTTAAAGACAGCATGAATAATCATGATAAATGTCGGTAAGGAGGTTCTTTTAGGAATGTTCCGAACGAGTATACGAAATAAACTAATTGTTTTACTGCTCCTTATCACGATCGTTCCATTTGGGACCTCGATAGTGACAACTTATTTATATACGAAAGAGTCTTTAAAGGATAAATTTGTTGACGAAAACGTAAACCTGCTATATCAAGGGAAGTTGAATGTTGAAGGATATATTGATGAGTTAAAAAATCTATCGCTATCGTTTTATACAAATATCGATTTTATGGCGTATTTACGAAATCCTGAGCTAGATGATGATTATCTTGCAAAGGAAACAGTGAAAAATGTCATTTTAACGATTCTTCACGCTGAGGAAAATATTAATCGCGTCAATATTGTATTTATAAAAGATGATCTAAATGTTTCCGTATCCAAACGCTCAAGTGTTGTATTTTCACCATTCATTCAAGAGCTTGAAGCGGAAAATTACGAAAAAGCATTAAAAAATAAGTACTATGTGTACCTTGAGCCGATGCATGTTGTTCAAGGTGAAAAAGCAGCAAATGATAAACGGAACAAACGCGATATCTTTACGTTACACAGAGTGTTGCTTGATATTCCGTCAAACGATTTATTAGGTTATATTTCATTAGATATTGCCCCGTCTCAAATTATTAATATAAGTGAGAAGCTTTATGTGAAGGACAAGGAAGAGTTTTATATTATTAGCTCAGAAGGAGAAATGATTTTTCAATCAAATAATAAGGTTTCTGAGGATGAGGCTTGGATTAAGAAATTAACCGCGTCGAAAAAACAAAGTGGGACGATGGAGCTTGAGACAGATTCCTTTCAAGGGTTAATGATTTATGACAGAACGTCTGAAGCTTCTGGAGGCTGGATATTAGCTAAACGTATTCCGTATACATCTGTTTTTGAAAGTGCCTTAAGTGTGGCGAAAATCAATATTCTTTTTGGGATTATTGGCTTATGTCTTGTTATTTTAGGTTCCTTTTTTGTTTCGTTTAAAATCACTTCCCCAATTCGAATATTGCTGCAGCATATTAACAAGGTTGAAAAAGGCGATATGAATGTCGAATTTGTTCCGCTAGGAAAGGATGAAATCGGTGTATTAGGTAATCGTTTTCAGGAAATGATCGGAAAAATTAATCAATTAATTAATCGTGAATACAAGCTTGAGCTTGAAAACAAAACGAATCAATTAAAGGTTTTGCAATCACAATTAAATCCTCATTTTTTATATAATGCTTTGCAGTCAATTGGAACGGTTGCCCTTAAAAATAAAGTGCCACAAATCTATACGCTTGTGACCCATCTTTCGAAAATCATGAGGTATGGCATGAATATTGATGAGGATTTAGTTCCATTGGCAAAGGAGATTGATTACACAAAGGCCTATTTATTATTGCAAAGAGAACGATTTGGGGAGCAATTTACGTATTCGTTAAATTTTAAGGAAACGGATTTATCGATAACCGTTCCAAAAATGATTCTTCAGCCAATTATCGAAAATTATTTTAAACATGGCTTTGACAGTCGAGCTGATTCAATTGGACAGCTGGCAGTTGAAGGAAAACGACAGGATGACATGTTCGTCATTACCATTCGGGATAATGGAATTGGGATGAGTGAGAGTCGACTCGTTCAAATCAAACAAACATTAACAGATACACAGCAAGAAAGACCAACTAAAGGAACGAATATTGGATTGAAGAACGTCTATCTTCGGTTAAAGCTCTATTATGGTCAAAAAGGGACGCTTCATCTTGATAATCAAAAAGGTGGGGGAATTTACGTCTCAATTACATTTCCAATCGAAGCAAGGGGGATTTTGGATGAAGGCAATCATTATTGATGATGAACAGCATGTGAGAGAGGGATTGCTCTTATTAGCGGATTGGGAACAATTTGGCATTACCGAAGTTTATGAGGCAAAGGATGGTGCAGAAGCGAAGGAGGAAATTACAAAGCATCGACCGGAAATTATTTTTACAGATATGAATATGCCGAAAGTAGATGGAATTGATTTATTAAAATGGCTCCATGAAAAGAACCTGCAAAGCAAGATTATCGTTGTCAGCGGGTATGATGATTACCACTATATGCGGAATGCCCTTTGCTACGGAAGCTTTGACTATATATTAAAACCGATTGACCCAGTTATTTTACATGATACGTTAGCACGTGCAACAAGTGAATGGAAAAAACAACAGGTTGCACGTGCCTCAACCTTGGAGGCGACAAGAGTCATAAATGAGGTGAAGCCGTTATATTGGGATCATCTTTTGACAAATTTACTTACTCATTCAGTCATTTCTCAAGAAACGGTCAACAAAATCCAAGCTGAATTTGCAATTAATCTAAAGCAGGTCAAATGCACAGTAGCTGTTTTAACCCTTGTTCCGATCATTCAAAAGGCATTTGGTGAGGATAAAAATTTAGCGTTTTTTACAATTTTAAATATTTGCAATGAAATCATTCAAGGGAAAAACAAACATGGAATTTGTTTTCGCAACGAGACAAAGGATAACGAAATTGTTATGTTCATGTGGGAAAAAAGTGACTATTTCATCTCGCAAATTCATGAATGTATTTATAGATGCTATCAAATGAAGCTACCAATTGCCGTTGGTAAAGAATCACATTCATTGCAAGAATCATATCAATCTGCGCTTCTAGCATTGAAAAAGCATAACCTATTAGGGAAGAGCAATAATATCGCCTATTATCATGATATGGCAAAAAGCTCTCTCCTCCATTTATTTGATTATTCACAGGAGCTTATGTGGGCATTGCGCAGCGGAAGCATGGAAAAGGTAGATGAGATTTTACAAGGGTTATTTAACCGCTTGCAAATGAATAATGAGCTTTCGATGGAGCAAATTCAAGCTTGGGAAACACAATTTGAACAAATGCGTACGAACTGGCTAAAGGAATATAGCATTGATGAAGCAACCGTCTTATACAATGGTGTGAACTATTGGGAGGAGGATGGATTGTTTTCCTTTCAAAAATTTAAAGAGGAGAAACGAAAGGAATTTCATCAATTGCTAGAATTATTATCAAAAGTAAAATACCAAAAGGATAAAAATAGTATCCAAGAAATTGAAGCATATCTTCGAAATCATTATGATAAGGAAATTACTTTACAAGAGATCGCGGATCGCTTCTACTTAAGCAGAGAATATATCTCACGGAGATTTAGGCAGGAATATGCTGATACCATTACAAATTACTTAACAAATATTCGGGTGATGAAAGCAAAGGAATTACTAGAAAACCCGCATCTGAAAATCTACGAGATTGCATTTATGGTAGGTTATCAAAACGAAAAATATTTTAGTAAGGTGTTTAAAAAATCGACAGGATTCACACCAAATGAATACCGTGCTCAGGTTGTTTCGAAATAGAAGGAACACACAATTAAGAGAAAAGCCAACATCTTTCCTCAGAAAATGAATAATATATAGAAACTTTATTTTCGAGGAGGGATTATGTGAAGGATGTGAATGTGCAAATAAAGGAGCTTGAATTAAAAATAAAAGACCTAGAACATCAAATAGACCGCCTTGAGGATAGATATTCTAACCAGCTTGATGAAAATGATATACGTGCTGTCATTGACAAAGTGCTATCAGAAAAAGAATTTGCAACACCAAAGCAAGTAGAATCCTCAGTGAATGAAAGTCATCTTCAGCTAGTGAAATGGATTATTGGAACAGGCATTAGTGTCGCAGCAGTTGTTGTGAGTATTTATCAATTCATATAAAGAAAAGAAGAGGCTGCTTTTACCTTGAGCAGCCTCTTTCCTATTATTATAGATAAGAAGCAATTAAATCAGCATGTCCATTAAGTGTATATTGTCCAAACTCATATGGAAGCAGGAAGTGATCACCTTTTCTAAAGCTGTAGGTTGTCCCATTATGTGTAAGCTCACCATCACCATCTATTACACTGACTAATGTGAACGGCTTTTCCTGTGTTAATGTTGTCGTGCCTGAAAGCGTCCATTTTTGTACAGTAAAATATGGACACTCTACATATGTAGTAATTTCAGCACCATCGATTTGTTCTGTTGTTGGTGTTACCTCTGTATGAGAAGACGGTGTTTGCGTTACTTCAATGCTTTTTTCGATATGTAGTTCACGTAAATTTCCTTCTGCATCCTTGCGGTTAAAGTCAAATACACGGTAAGTTGTATCAGAATTTTGCTGTGTTTCAAGGATGATTGTCCCAGCACCAATGGCATGAATTGTACCACTTGGAACAAAGAAGAAATCGCCAGGCTTAATTTTTACTCTGCGTAATAATTTGTCCCATTCCCCATCTTCAATCATGCTCACTAATTCTTCCTTCGTTTTTGCATGATGGCCATAGATGATTTCAGCGCCCTCTTCACAATCAATGATATACCAGCATTCGGTTTTTCCTAGCTCACCGTTTTCGTGCTCGTTTGCATATTCATCATTAGGATGAACCTGAACAGATAGATCTTGATTTGCATCAAGAATTTTCGTTAATAATGGGAAGCGATCACCTTCGATATGACCAAATAGCTCACGATGCTTTTCCCATAGCTCACCAAGGGTTACACCTTCATACTCACCATTTTTTACAACGCTTTGACCATTTGGATGTGCGGAAAATGCCCAGCACTCACCTGTTGTTTCAGTAGGGATCGTATAATGGAAGGAAGTTAATTTCGTTCCACCCCAGATTCTATCTTTAAATATTGGATTAAAAAATAATGGCTCTTTACTCATTCTCCAATACCTCCTTTATCATTTTACTTTATCTATTAGTTTATTTGTTACTTTATCTATTTTAGTAAATAATGTGGATTTGGACAATTTATTTTCGAAACATAAGAGTTATTTTAGTCGAATTTTAAGATGTTCGCAAAAAAACCTTGCGAAGCAGCATTTCTAGTTATATACTATTAAAGTATCTTTTTTGACGATTATCGACAAAAATCATTGGGATTTTTAAAAAATATGTTGATTCTAGTAAAGATAACTGCTATAATATTATACATGTCACATCACATGCGGGTGTAGTTTAGTGGTAAAACCTCAGCCTTCCAAGCTGATGATGAGGGTTCGATTCCCTTCACCCGCTCCATACATAATACTGGTTGCAACGCAGTGTTTCGTTTCTTAGATAAACGAGGCATTGCGTTTTTTAATGTGAAAAAGAGGTGAAGGCTTAATGCCAATCACCTTAAAGCTTAATAAATATCGAATGTAGCCTCGCCGCCATGTATTTGGGTAAACATTTTCGCCAATGCTTGTAACAACTGAGCAGCATCCTCTTTTGCTTGGGAAGGCTGCAAATAGACGAGATGTAACGCATCGGTCGTGCTTGTTGAGACGGCTGTTCGCTTTGAATCAACATAAGGGCTGCCAAATGGTCCGTCTTCATCAACAGATACAAGCTTTTTTGCCATTGAAACGTCACGACCATTGATGGCAAGATATGTCGCTTGATCTGTTCCAATTTCAATGCTAACATTACCTTTTATTTGCTTAACATCATATATTCCTAGAGGAATTTGATATTGAAGTGATAGAAAA
This sequence comes from Metabacillus niabensis, assembly GCF_902829255.1. Classification (GTDB taxonomy): domain Bacteria; phylum Bacillota; class Bacilli; order Bacillales; family Bacillaceae; genus Metabacillus; species Metabacillus niabensis. The sequence continues at coordinate 31,057 of NZ_CADEPK010000021.1, forward strand.
TTATTTAAATCAACTGCAGAGTTCACATAGTCTAAATATTGCTGCTTTTGGACACGGCGATATAACGCTTCACTTGATGGACGATATCTCGACGGATCTGTTCCGATCGTTTTAAATAATTTTCGCCATTCATTAATTGCAGGTACTTCAGTGATCTTTTTGTCAGCATAATCAAAGTATAATGATTCTTGAAATAAACGTAATCGTCCCTTTAGCATTTGCGGTGATTCGGAGACTTGAATATTTTGATAATGAACGACACCTAGCTGAAAATCATTGACTAGCTGTTTAATCTTTTGGCTAATTTGAATTTCCATTTATTATTACCTCCACAATGTTCGTACCTTTATTTTATCATAGATGAAGCAAAGTCTTTAAAAGGAAGGGGGAGAAGTGATGAATATTGAGCAGTTTAAAGAAGAGGTCATTGCCTATAGTAAGGAGATTGGTATTGATAAAATTGGCTTTACGAGTGCCAATACATTTGAAGAGCTCAGACAGCGTTTGATCAAACAGCAGGAATTAGGCTATCAATCCGGCTTTGAAGAGCCTGATATTGAAAAGCGAGTAACACCTGTTGCGTTACTGCCGAAAGCGAGCTCGATCATTTCCATTGCTCTTGCCTATCCTTCGAAAATGAAAAACGCACCGAGAAGTACGAAGGAAGAACGACGCGGGATTTTCTGTCGTGCTTCATGGGGACAAGACTACCATACGATCTTACGTGACAGGCTTGGGAAGCTTGAGACGTTTTTAAAGGAAAAGGTACCAGACATTCAAGTGAAGTCAATGGTAGATACAGGTGAGCTTTCCGATCGGGCAGTTGCTGAACGTGCTGGCATTGGCTGGAGCGGAAAAAACTGTGCCATTATTACACCTGAATTTGGCTCCTACGTATATTTAGGTGAAATGATTACGAATTTCCCGTTTCCTCCTGATACGCCAATGGAGGACCAATGCGGCAGCTGTACAAAGTGCTTGGATGTTTGTCCGACAGGAGCACTCGTCCAGGGAGGACAGCTTGATTCAACAAAATGTATTGCCTTTTTAACGCAAACAAAGGGCTTTTTACCTGATGAATATCGAACAAAAATCGGCAATCGGATCTATGGCTGTGATACGTGTCAAACGATATGTCCAGTAAACAAAGGGAAGGATTTTCATTTTCATGAAGAGATGGAGCCAGACCCGGAAATTGCGAAGCCAAAGCTAAAGCCGCTGCTTACGATAAGCAATAAAGAGTTTAAAGAAAAGTATGGCCATATTTCAGGCTCTTGGAGAGGGAAAAAACCGATCCAGCGAAACGCCATTTTAGCACTTGCTCATTTTAAGGATACAACCGCACTACCGGATTTAATCCAATTGATGCATAAGGACCCAAGACCAGTTATCCGCGGAACAGCTGCATGGGCAATCGGAAAAATTGGTGGCGAGCACGTTGCAGAAGAGCTTCATAAAGCATACGAAAAAGAAAACGATGAAGAAGTAAAAGCAGAAATAAAAAAAGGATTGGCTTTTTTAGAAAAAAATTAGGTGGTTGCTTACAAACTATCATGTAAGCAGCCACTTTTTTCTTTTATATTAAGTAACTCGGTAGGAAATCAACCAACTTTAACGGGAATTCTGTCAACTTTGGCGAAAAATTTGTCAACTTTCTGAAGAAATCAACCAACTTTCCGAAAAAATCTGTCATTCGACAAAAAACGTCATAGCTTCCCGCCTGATAAAAGACATTTCTTCCTAACTATGACCATACCTTTTAATATAATACAGGTGGTGGTGAGGAGAAATGAAGCAACTACTATTAGACTTCAATAAAAAGAAGCTCGACATGCTTATAAATAAGAAGCTATTCACGCAATATCGCGATGACGACCGAGAGTTTCAAGCGTTGGAACGGAGAGTACGCTTATGTGAACAGCGTGGAATTGAAATCATCAAAGGGATAACGGAAATTAAAATAACAAATGTTGCTGAACGGTCGCAAAAAATAAATGATGTCCAGTATACATGCCATCATAAATGGTTAACAAAACAAGATGACTCGATGTATTTAGAGGAACGATTTGAAGAGCGAAGTGCAAGAATTTTTCAGGATGAGCTTGTTGAGGATATGCTTATAGAAAAGCACGAGCCAGCGGTTGAACATCATGTAAGCAATGTCGAGCAGTTAATGAGAGAGCCATTTATTTATGACCGACTTGCAGCTGTCCAGTATGCGGAGCTGTGGTGGAATAGTACAAATCCAGCTTATAAAAATTTTGAGGTCAATTGTACGAACTTTATTTCGCAATGCATGCATGCAGGCGGTGCAAAAATGAGGGGCTACCCGAATCGCTCCAGCGGTTGGTGGATGCAAAACAATAATTGGAGCTATAGTTGGTCTGTAGCCAATTCAATGCGGATTTTTTTAGCGAATTCTAAAACCGGTCTAAGAGCTAAAATCGTAGGTGAGCCTGAACAATTAATGCCAGGGGATGTCATTTGCTATGATTTTCAAGGTGACGGCAGATTTGATCATACGACATTTGTTGTGGCGAAGGATAAAAAGAATATGCCGCTAGTGAATGCGCAAACTTATAATAGTCGGATGCGCTATTGGTCATATGAAGATTCTACAGCCTATACCCCTAACATTAAATATACATTTTTTCGAATTATCGATGATACGAGTTCAAAGTAAAAAGTGGTATAATGTCCTTTTGAAGGGTAATGAGGGGCTCGAATGTCTAAAGGCTATCCTTCTTTAGTAAATAGTTGGGGTGGAAACAATGGCATTACACGTCGTATTATATCAACCAGAAATTCCTGCAAACACAGGAAATATTGCTCGTTCATGTGCGGCTACGAATACAACGCTACATTTAATTCGTCCACTTGGATTTTCGACAGATGATAAAATGTTAAAACGTGCGGGACTTGATTATTGGGAATTTGTGAATGTTGCTTTTCATGATTCATTAGATGAGCTTTCTGAAAAATACCCAGATGGTGAATTCTTTTATTTAACAAAATTCGGTGAGCAGCCACATACGGCATTTGATTACAGTGACGCTGAAAAGGATTATTTCTTTATTTTTGGCCGTGAAACAACAGGCTTACCAAAGGATGTCATTAAGGCAAACATGGACCGCTGCTTACGAATTCCAATGACAGATGATGTACGTTCATTAAATCTATCAAATACTGCAGCCATTCTCATTTATGAAGTATTAAGACAGCAAAATTATCCGAGCTTAGGCTAGGTAAATCCTTGCTAAGACGAGAAAATGACTGATTCGATAATGAATCAGTCATTTTTCGTGTACCCTTATTTTTTTACGCCTGGCTTGCTATCATATCCAGCAGTAAAGATAGCTGTTAGAAATGCTAAGCTAACACCAAGTATTAATAAAAATCCCATCGTGTTTGTCCCTCCCAAAATTCTTTACGAAATTAGAGCAAATCCACAGGGTATGTAATAAAGCATACTTTGAATCTTCCATTAAATCAACATGTACTAAAACGAAAAGATAACGATTACATCTTTTCCTATTAGGTTCCCCATGTATCGCGTGTTTTATCCTTTTTCCTAGTGAGCAAATTCTCATTTCCACGAAAATTTGGACACCTGCAGGTAAACCCCTAAGTCTTCCTAATTATAACGTAATCAGCACTTGATGTGAATGTAAAAGAAGATTTTTACATTAAAATTTATCAGAATTAATCAAAAGCTTTTTAGAATGTTAAAGGACATCCTCGCATAAAGTGTATTAATCCGCACAAGGTTTTTACATCTACGACCAATGATGAAGGAGGTCCTTATGGATATCTTAAAAAAAATTGAAAAGTACAGAGAAGATGAGCAGCGTTTAAAATGGGAAGGAACCTTCGTAGAGTATTTGGATATTGTCAAGGAAAAACCGTGGGTTGCTCAATCGGCTCATTCGCGAGTATACAATATGATTAAAGATGCAGGTATTGAAGAGGTAGATGGAAAACGGAGATATAAGTTTTTTGACCACCAGCTATATGGCTTAGAGGATGCGCTGGAACGCCTTGTCGAAGAGTATTTCCATCCTGCCGCAAAACGGTTAGATGTCCGAAAGCGGATTTTGCTTTTAATGGGACCAGTCAGTGGTGGGAAATCGACACTTGTCACAATGCTTAAACGTGGATTAGAGGCTTATTCTTTAACAGATCGCGGTGCAGTTTATGCAATTAAGGGCTGCCCGATGCATGAGGATCCTTTACATTTAATTCCGCATCATCTTCGTGATGATTTTTATCAGGAGTATGGCATTCGTATCGAAGGAAATTTATCACCGCTTAATGTGATGAGATTAGAGGAAGAATATGGTGGACGTATTGAGGATGTAAGGGTAGAAAGAGTGTTTTTATCTGAGGATAAGCGGACAGGGATTGGAACGTTTAGTCCATCGGATCCGAAATCACAGGATATTGCCGATTTAACGGGAAGCATTGACTTTTCAACGATTGCTGAATATGGTTCAGAGTCAGACCCGCGTGCATACCGCTTTGATGGTGAGTTGAACAAAGCCAACCGCGGGATGATGGAGTTCCAGGAAATGCTGAAATGTGATGAAAAATTCCTCTGGCATTTGCTCTCATTAACACAGGAAGGAAATTTCAAGGCAGGTCGCTTTGCCTTAATTTCCGCGGATGAATTAATTGTTGCACATACAAATGAAACAGAGTATCGTTCATTTATTTCAAACAAAAAGAACGAAGCGCTCCATTCGCGAATTATCGTCATGCCTGTTCCTTACAATTTAAAGGTGAGTGAAGAGGAAAGAATTTATGAAAAAATGATTCAAGAAAGTGATGTTTCAGATGTTCATATTGCGCCACATACATTAAAGGTTGCGGCGATGTTTACAATTCTCACGCGCTTAAAGGAACCAAAGCGCGGTGACATTGACTTAGTGAAGAAAATGAGATTGTATGATGGCGAAAGTGTGGAAGGCTTTAATTCAGTTGACCTTGCAGAGCTGCAAAAGGAATACAATGATGAGGGAATGTCAGGGATTGACCCGCGTTATGTGATCAATCGAATTTCCTCAACGATTATTCGCAAAGATGTTCCATCAATTAATGCGTTAGATGTGTTACGCGCGCTTAAGGAAGGTCTTGACCAGCATGCGTCGATTTCAAATGAAGATAGAGAAAAATATTTAAATTTCATTTCTGTAGCTCGTAAGCTCTATGACGATATGGCGAAGAAAGAAGTACAAAAGGCGTTTGTTTACTCATATGAAGAGTCTGCGAAAACATTAATGGATAATTATTTAGATAATGTTGAGGCATATTGTAATAAAAATAAACTGCGCGACCCGTTAACTGGTGAGGAAATGAATCCAGACGAAAAGCTCATGCGTTCGATTGAAGAACAAATTGGCATTTCCGAAAATGCGAAAAAAGCGTTCCGTGAAGAAATATTAATTCGAATTTCAGCATATGCTCGCAAAGGGAAACGCTTTGATTACAATTCACATGAACGGTTACGTGAAGCGATTCAAAAGAAGCTTTTTGCAGATTTGAAGGATGTTGTGAAGATTACGACATCGTCGAAAACACCTGATGAGCAGCAGCTTAAGAAAATTAATGAGGTTGTCGCACGTCTCATTGATGAGCATGGCTACAACTCCACATCGGCAAACGAATTGCTCCGTTATGTAGGAAGCTTATTAAATAGATAAAAAATAATGAGAAAAGACTGACGAATAGAAGCATCCTGTCAGTCTTTTTTTATCCCATTCTAAACGATAATGGTTGTCCGATATGTAACTGGGGACTTGTCTCATTTTCAATGAAACTCTGTTCGTTTTCGAAATTATTTGTCAATAAATCAAATCTTGCGCATAGGATAGAGTAATCCAATGAAAAAACAAACTGGCAATAGGTAAATAAATTTATTCATCCACGTTAGTGTATGCATGTTAAGTGAAAAATGTGACTCTTTTTTTAAAAAAATTTAATTTTTGGAGGGGGAATTAAGATGTCAGGTCAGGACCAAAATTTTGTTATTTCACAAGAAGATTGGACCCTCCATCGTAAAGGCCACGATGATCAAACACGCCATCAAGAAAAAGTACAGGAAGCGATTCGGAACAACCTTCCAGATTTAATCACTGAAGAAAGCATCATCATGTCAAATGGGAAGGATGTTGTGAAAATCCCAATTCGTTCTCTTGACGAATACAAAATCCGCTATAACTATGACAAAAATAAACATGTAGGCCAAGGAGATGGAGAGAGTCAGGTAGGAGATGTCGTTGCCCGTGATGGTTCTCAGGCAGATGCAAAAGGCCCGGGCAAAGGTCAAGGGGCAGGAGATCAAGCAGGTGAAGATTACTATGAAGCAGAAGTATCGATCATTGAGCTTGAGGCAGCTTTATTTAAAGAGCTGGAGCTACCGAATTTAAAGCAAAAGGAACGGGACAATATTGTTGTAGAGAATATTGAATTCAACGATATTCGAAGAACAGGTTTAATGGGAAATATCGATAAAAAACGGACGATGCTAGCGGCCTATAAACGGAATGCAATGGCCGGAAAATCAAACTTCCATCCAATATTTCCGGAAGACTTGAAATACAAAACCTGGAATGAAGTCGTTAAGCCAGAATCGAAGGCAGTCGTCATTGCGATGATGGATACAAGTGGGTCAATGGGACTTTGGGAAAAATATATGGCAAGAAGCTTTTTCTTCTGGATGACAAGATTTTTACGAACAAAATATGAGAAGGTTGATATTGAATTTATCGCCCATCATACAGAGGCAAAGGTCGTCACAGAGGAAGACTTCTTCTCAAAAGGGGAAAGCGGTGGAACGATCTGTTCATCCGCATACCGTAAAGCACTTGAGATTATCGAAGAAAAATATAACCCATCACGCTATAATATTTATCCATTCCATTTTTCAGATGGTGATAATTTAACGTCAGATAATGCAAGATGTGTCAAACTTGTAGGAGAATTAATGAAGGTTTCCAATATATTCGGCTATGGTGAAGTAAATCAATATAATCGTCACTCAACATTAATGTCCGCATATAAAAATATCAATGATGAGAAATTCCGCTATTATATCCTCAAGCAAAAGGCAGATGTTTTCCAGGCAATGAAAAGCTTCTTTCGTAAAGAAGACAATCAACTATATGCATAGCAAAAGAGCCCTTACTCATTCATATGAGTAGGGTTTTTATTTTTCGTTATCTTTAGAGAAGGGGAACAGAAGTCCTATGATATGTAAGCTGTTACAAAAAATGATGATAAAGGTTTAATTTTTTATCGCTTCATAGGTAAGCTAAGACAAGATAAGGATGAAATGACTACGTAAAAGCGTGATTTAAGGGCATGAAAGAGCAAAATATGACATATTTCACCGAAATCATGGACGTAAACACGTTAAACGATGAATCTTAGGTATGAAATTTTATCTGTAAGAGTTTTGTAAGAGGGAGTACATATAATGAGCTTTAGTCTAAAAATACCAATTCGTTTATTGTGTACACATTCGAATGAGCGTGATGAAAAAAAGATTAGAAAATAATTCTTATTGTATTAGTAATAAAGTAATATATACTGATTTTAAAGATATACAGATTGTAGTACTTTTTGAATGGCTCTTGTTAAATGCTGTTGTCGATTTCAGCATGAGGCATTCGCTTTCCGCGGGCGGTCCCGGGCGCATTTTCTTAAGATGTGCCCTGTTGGGTCTCCCTTTGCTGCGCTTCTCTATGTAGGAGTCTTATGTACCTGCTCAAATCAACAATCAGCAATTATCTTTAACATCGCCTTTTCTAATAAAAATGTAACCGGGGAGATCAATGTGAATATTTTAATTACTGGTGGATATGGATTTATCGGATCCTTTATTGCCGAGAGATTTTATAAAGAGAATCACTCTATTTATATTATTGATAATCTCTCAACTGGAAAAAAAGAGAACATTAAATTTAAGCATAAATTTTTAATTGCTAATATTGAAGATGAGCGTTGTGAGGCATTTTTCAAATCACATAATATTGATGTCGTTATCCATTGTGCTGCGCAAACTTATGTGAAGAGATCGATTGAAGAACCGATGAAGGATACGTCGTCAAACGTTATGGGGCTTATGAATATTTTACACTTGTCGAAACAGTATAATGTGAAAAAGTTTGTTTTTTGTTCTTCAGCCGCTATTTATGGAGATAATCAATCGTTACCATTAACAGAGGACCTAGAAGGAGATCCGATTTCTCCATACGGTATAAATAAGTGGACAGGGGAGCTTTATTGTAATAAATGGGACGAGCTTTACGGTGTTTCCACACTTATTTTCCGTTTTTCTAACGTATATGGCCCAAGGCAGCATGTTAGTGAAGAAAGCAGTGTGATTACGTATTTTACGAAGCAAATCCTTGCAGGACAACCAATTACCGTTCATGGCGATGGGGAACAAACAAGAGATTTTATTTACGTAGGAGATGTTGCAGAGGCCATTTATCGAGGGGTAATCAGCGAATTATCTGGTGTATATAATTTGTCTACTGGATTAGAGGTTACGATTAATCAATTAATTGAAGAATTTAGTCAACATAGTGAGATTAAAGGGATTGAACATATTGATGCTCGTTCAGGTGATATTAGAAGATCAACGCTTGATAATTCCAAACTAAAAAAAGACCTCGATTGGGTTCCGAAATATTATCTTGCAGACGGGCTCGCAAAAGTAATTGATTTTTATCAAGCTCAGCCTGCTCAATCTATCGAAGCTACTAAAGGAAAAGAGAAAAAGAAAGCGAATCAAAAGATTCCTTTCCTATCATTTATAGAAAATCTCATTTTGTTTGCAATTTTCTGTGCTGCTTCCTACTTTATAACTCCTTATGTCGATACGGTTGATTTATGGTTAATTTATATTTTGCTTTCCGCAATTCTTTTTGAAAAAACACAAATCATTTTTTCCGTCGTTTTTGCTATCGCGGTCCACGTTTATTTGATGGCTTCTCAAGGTAAAATATGGACTTCGATTTTTGTTGATAATTCTCTTCTTGCAACCTTTACGATTTACTTATTAGTTGGCTTAATTGTTAGCTACAAGCTTGAAAGAGGAAGAATTGAATTCGAATTTACAAAAGATGAATTAGCTTCAACACAAAATAAGTATGAATTTTTATCGACGATCCATAAGGATACTCTTCAAGTAAAGGAAGAGCTAAAGGAACAAATTTTAAGAACCGAAGATAGTATCGGGACGATATTTCAAGCAATTAAGGAGCTTGATAAATTAGAGCCTGAGGCATTATTTAATGGGGCTATTCACGTATTAGAGAAAACACTTAAATCGAAGCGATTTGCGATTTATTTTGTCAATTCAAATGGTTATATGAGGCTAGCGGTAAAATCTTCTGATCCGTCCTTTCAACCGAGTGCTTCATTAAAAAGAGAAAAAAATGACTTGATTGATAAGGCCATTCTTCATCAAGAAATTTATTATAACCGAAGCCTAGAAATCGATGCGCCACTATTTGTTTCACCAATTGTTCAAAACGAACAAACGATTGCTGTCATCATTTGTTATGAAGTAGAGTTTCACCGATTAAATCTCTCCTATCAAAATTTAGTAGAGGTCGTTAGTCGTCTTATTACTTCATCATTAGCGCGGGCAAATGAATATATTCACGAGATTAATAATGAACGTTATATGGAAGGGACAAATGCGCTTAAGCCTGTTTATTTCCAAAGAATTCTTGAAAATAAGGTTGAAACGATGGATGAGCTTGGAATACCATTCGTTATGCTAGAGGTTCAAACGAGCGATTATTCAGCAGAAAATCTCCAAAAGATAAGCGCACTGCTTCGCATCAATGATCACTTAGGATTTAGTGAGCAAGATAAATTGTTTATTTTACTTTCAAATACAGATGTACAGGATGCGAAATTTGTTATTGAGAGATTTAAATTACAAGGAATAAAAGTGATCGTCCATGATAAGGAGGAACAAATCCTCCATGTTAACTAACGCTTTACTGATTTATTATTTGTTATCAATTATCTATATTTGTTTGCTCGTTATTTTTAAAAGGGAAAATTTCCTTATTCAAGCATTTATTCTCCTTTCATGCCCTTTTATAAGTCTATTATTCATTTACGCTATGTCAAAAAAGAAGTATTCTAAAAATCTTCTTCCTGATTGGCTTTTGAGCCGTGAGCAATATGACGACCTTGTGTTTAAGTCTCCGAATATTGAAGTGGAAACGAACATTATTCCATTTAATGATGCGCTTGTTTTGAATGATAATAAAACAAAGCGGAGAATGTTAATTGACTTATTAAAAGGGGAATTTTCAACAAATATTGACGCCCTTGAGCTTGCACTGAAAAGCGATGATTCTGAAACGTCTCATTATGCCGCAACAGCTGTGCAGCAGGCGAAAAGTGATTTAATGAAAACGATGAGAAAATTAGAAGAGGAAATCGACAATGCCGAGACAGATAGTAGATTGCTAGAGGATTATCGAGATATCTTAAAGCAGTACATTCGGATTGAATTTTTAGATAAACAAACGCGTAAAAGATATATGTATACGTATCTTGCGACCTTAAGTAAATTAATTATACTCTCACCGGATAGTAGTAAGCTAAATTATATGGAGAAAATAGACGTAGCCATTTCCCTTCATGAATATCGAGAGGCATTAGAAGCAGCGAATCAATTTTTGGCTGTATTCCCAGACAAAGAGGAAGCTTATTTTGCCGCTATGAATATTCACTATGTCATGAAAAATAGAGAGGGATTTAACGAAATTGTTGGTAGACTACGAGGATCCGAAATTAGGCTTTCACCGGATAAGTTGAATCAATTAAGATTCTGGATACAAGGTGATGGAAATGAACTATAGCTTTAAAATTGAAAAAAGTCTGTACATGATGATCGCATTAGTCGCAATAATTGGCTTTCTCTTCATCATTATCCGGTCTGATTTGATATTAAGCCATGGGTATATGAAAGAGGAGAAGATGCTGAGCGCACCTATCGAGAATAAGGAGGATTTGAGTGGTTATAAGCGCTCGTCCTTCTTACTTCTTGAAGGTGATGATCAGCCTGAGCTTGCGAAAACGTTAAAAAACAACTTAGAAAAGATCGGTAAGAATGTGACACAGCAGCAAATTGGTGAAGGCTCAATCGTAACCGATCATACAGATGGAATTATTATTGCAACTGAGAAGATTGATGAGCTAAAAGACATTCAAGCTTTATTAGACTATGTAAAATCTGGAGGTAGTCTGTTCTTTGCCATTAGGCCATCTCCAGGCACTGCTCTATCGGCTTTATATCAGCAGGTAGGTATTGTCGAAGTTGGTGGCTTTATTGAGACGACAGGGATAGAATTGACAGAACCAATGATAGGTCAGGCAACTTCCATGTCGTTTGAATCAGAGGATATCCGTAATTCATCATTAGCACTTAGAGTTGGGAAACAAGCAACTGTTTATGCGAAATCAACAGATGATTTACCGCTTTTATGGTCAACAAACTATGGAGAGGGCATGTTTGTTTTCTTTAATGGAACGATGTTTACCGATCCATCCCAAGGTGGTCTTTTTATAAAGGGAATTCAGCTAATGGTTCCTGAATTTATTTATCCTGTTATTAATGCCAAAGTAACCGCTTTGGAGGGGTTCCCGTTTCCAGTTCCAAATGGTCAACATGAAGGGATGACAAATGAGGAAATGCTGCGAAATATCATATGGGCGGATTTACAACGGGTAGAGGCTAAATATGATCTGAACTATACAGCATCTTATGTTTCGGCATTCGATAAGTTAACGAAAAAACCTGGACGAGATGAATTAGCAAAAATGCAAGAAAATACCGTTCTCTATGGAAGAGAACTATTGCGAATGGGCGGAGAAATAGGTGTTCAAGGATATCATCATGCTCCGTTAACTGAAGTGAGTAAGTCTGATACAAGAGAGCAAATGGAGATAACAGCAGAACAACTCGAAGGAGCACTACCCGGCTATCGTGTAAGCACGTATATACCAGTTGACCAAAATGAACCATTAACACATTTACCATTCATTCATGAAGTGTTTCCTGAGTTAAAAGCTGTCTTAGCAAATGTGGAGCAGCCATCTATGAACGATGGTGTTGCTGTTCTACCAAAGCAGCTAAATGGCTTTGTTGATGATCCGTCGTTAAAATGGGAGGCATTTAATGGGTTGCTAATGTCTGGTTTTATGTCTGAATCCTTACATTTACAATCCCTTCTTCTAGAGGATGAGGATATAGATCGCTCGCTATTACAATTTGAAACTCAGCAAAAAGAATTAAAAAATAATTTTCCGTGGTTACGAAATCAAACAATTTCTGACGTAGCAAAGGGCGTCGAAAACCATGTGAATACCGTTGTATATGAGGAACATACAAAGAATGGAATCACATTCCACTTAAATCAAATTCAGGAGCCTGCTTACTTCTACTTTTCTTCTAATAGAAAAGTAGAATCAACAGAGAATTGTGTCGTAACAACCATTGGACCTAATCTATATTTGGTTGAAACGAATCACTTAACTTTTCATATAAGATTGGGTGAATAAAATGAAGATTTGTTTACTAACCGAAGGATCCTATCCTTATGTAACAGGAGGGGTTTCGAGTTGGATACAATCAATGATGACAAATATGCCGCAACATGAATTTATTATCGTATCAATTTCGGCAAAAAAGGAGCAAGAGATGGTATCTCGTTATGAAGCTCCGAAAAACTTAGTTAAAATTTATGATATTTATCTTGATTCATTTCTTGAAGAAAATATCGAATCCGGCAAACGTTATGACATTTTAGACGAAGAAAAGGAGGCATTCCGTTCTTTAATCGGAGGGAAGGAAATCAATTGGCCTGTTTTGTTTAATTTGCTTGTAAGCGATCGGATCGATTCCATTTTGAATTTTCTAGCTAGTAAGGACTTTTTTGATATTGTCTATGACCTATGCAAAAAGGAATTTGTTCATGTCCCTTTCACAGATATGTTTTGGGCGCTTCGCTCAATGGTTCTGCCATTATTTATTTGCATTCAACAAAAAATACCTGAGGCAGATTTATATCACAGTGTTTCGACTGGCTACGCAGGTGTGCTAGGGGCGTTAGCAAAGCATCAATATCACAAGCCGTTTCTATTAACGGAGCATGGGATCTATACTCGTGAAAGAGAAGAGGAAATCATTAAAGCGGAATGGATTAAAGGGTATTTTAAGGATATTTGGATCAATTATTTTTATAATTTATCAAACTGTGCCTATGAATATGCAAATGAAGTAACATCATTGTTTGAAAAAAATCGGGAAATTCAAATAGAGCTTGGCTGTCCGCGGGAAAAAACAAGGGTGATTCCAAATGGTATTGATGTAGCTCGCTACAATGTAAAGAATCGCGAGAAAAAGGATGGAATTCATATCGGTGCCGTTATCCGTGTTGTTCCAATTAAGGATATTAAAACAATGCTGCAAAGCTTTTCGATTGTTCAACAAGAGCTGCCAAACGCAACCTTTTATATCATTGGACCAACTGATGAAGATCTAGAATACTATCATGAGTGTCTCGATTTAGCTGAACGATTAGAGCTGAAAAACGTTATTTTTACTGGTGAAGCAAATGTAAGTGACTATTTAAAATTCCTCGATATCCTTGTTTTATCCAGCATTAGTGAAGGGCAGCCTCTTGTGATTCTTGAAGGATTTGCGATGGGCATCCCATATGTAACAACAGATGTTGGCGGATGTTCAGAGTTGATATTAGGGACAAATGACGCTTTTGGCCGTGCTGGTACTGTTGTCCCTGTGATGCACTTTCATTTAATGGCAGAGGAAATCATTGAAATCGTAAGCAATCAGGAAAAGCGAAAAGAATATGGGAAAAATGGATTAAATAGAGTGCGAGAATTGTATACAATCGAACAAATGATTAGTAGGTATGATTCATGTTATGAAAGGTGGAGCAATACGACATGGCCGGAATAGGATTTCAACTGAAAGCATTATATGAACAATCCTCTTTTATAGGAAAGCTTCGAGCTTATGGGTATTCAACTATTACTGCCGTCGGGCCGATGCTCCTTTCGATCATCCTTATCACGTGCTCTAAGGAATGGCTCATGCATTTGCATGTACCTTCGGGTGATGTAAATTTGTTTATGGCTGCTATCCAATATGCATTTGTCTTTTCACAGCTTTTAACAGGTGGATTTGTTTTCATCATATCCCGATATGTAGCCGATCAAACATTTATGAAAAAAGAGGAAAATGTGCTTTCTTCGATGTATGGCACAATTGGAATTGTTGTATTTTTAGGGTTGATTGCTTCAGTCTTATTTTATTGGACATCCCCTCTACCATTGTTATTTAAGCTCCTTTCTTATCTCTTTTTTACTGAGCTAAATATCATTTGGATCCTTTCAATGTATGTTTCTGCATTAAAGGACTATAAAAAAATTGTAAAGAGCTATTTGATTGGAGTTATCATTGCTGGAATTAGTATTTGGGTGATGACTGAGGTTTTTCATTATACGAATGTCAATGCAATGCTTTTCTGTCTTGTGCTAGGATTTTTTTGCATTATGATGCTGTTAATGCATGATATTGCGAAATATTTCCAAGTGAACAATAAACGTTATTTTCAATTTCTCGTTTATCTTGAAAAACATCCAGCTTTGTTTTTAATAGGTGTATTTTATTACTTCGGGCTGTATGGTCATAATTTAGCGGTATGGCTTGGAGAAAGAAAAATCATTGTGGGAGATACATTTGTCATGGCGCCATCCTATGATACGCCGGTGTTCTATGCCTATTTGAGTATCATGCCTGCACTAATCCTGTTTATGGTAACTGTTGAAACAACATTTTATGACTCGTATAAAAAATACTATGGCCGGATCTTAAATGGCTACCCTTTAGAAGATATAGAAAATGCTAAGCATGAAATGTTTCGAGTGTTGAAGCATGAGATTTTATTTTTGTCACAAGTACAACTGTTAGTTACATTTATCTTTTTATTTATTGGTGTCCGCTTTCTTCCTTTCTTAGGTATGACACAGGAACAAATTGATATTTTTATGATTGTCGTACTAGGCAGTTGGTTCTTAAGTTTAGTCATTACTCTTTTCTTAATTCTTCTTTATTTTGATGAAAAAAGGGCGGCATGCTGGCTAATTGGCACATATGCGATTTTAAGCTTTTTGCTAACGTTTATTTCGATGAAGATCTTTCATCATTATGGAGCAGGTATGTTTGTTGCATCCTTGGTGGCATTGATTATCGGCTGCCGGATCTTCATGAATCGATTAAATGAAATTGATTATACAACATTTTGCTCACAGCCTATTGTTTATCGTGAATCTGTAACAAAAATGGAGAGATTTTTTAAGGTTTAAGAAAGTATTGCTTTTTTGAGGTCACAAGTCAAATCAGAATTAAGGTAAAGAACACCTTTTATTCTGATTCGCCTTGTTTGCCCGAAGCTGAACAAGGCGCTTGCGCATTTCTAAAGAGTCGGCGGCATGTAGGAAAAGGAGAGAGGTATGTGAAGAAAATACCATACTTGAAAACATCGTTAGTTTTCATTGTCATTTTTATTATGCTATTGATGATAAAAACCTTTGCTTCTGAACAAGGAGAGGTCGTTCAAGAAAAAACAGCGTCAGTTGACAAGGTTGAAAAAATCGATGAAACACTTGTGGAAGATAAGCGTGTTTATGAAGACCATAATGGAAATGAATTAAAGCATGTATATATAACAATTTTTGATCAAGAAACAGTTCCAGAAAATGATATTACCTTCTATGAATTAAATGAATCATATAAAGAATATAGCAATCTCGATGATGGCCCAAAGCTGGATATTTTATTTCAAACAGGTACGTCTGAAGGACCGGAAAAAAGTGGGTTTATCGAGTCAGGCAAAAGTGCACCAAATGCTACCATTGAACTGCGGGGACGATCAAGTAGACTTGAGGCACAAAAGTCATATAAAATTCGCTTAGGTGATAATGGTGGCTTATGGTACGGACAGTCTGTGCTGAATTTGAATAAGCATGCCGATGATAAAACACGTGTCCGAAATAAGCTAGCCTTTGATTATTTTAAGGAAATTCCTGATTTAATTAGTTTACGAACAGATTTTGTTCAGCTTCATGTAAAGGATTTAACGAATCCTAATTCAACGGGCAGTTTTGAGGACTATGGTCTATACACACATATCGAACAGCTAAACGAAGATGCTCTTGCGGCTAGAGGTCTTAACCCGGATGGCCATTTATATAAGGCGGAAAACTTTGAATTTTATCGATACCCGGATAAGCTGAAGCTTTCAACAGATCCTGAATATGATAAAAAGGCATTCGAATCTGTTTTAAAAATAAGCGGCAATGAGCAGCATGATGAATTACTTAAAATGCTTGATGATGTAAATGATCTTTCGAAGCCATTTGACGAAGTATTTGCTAAATATTTTAATGAGGATAACTATTTAACATGGTTAGCTGTCAATATTTTATTCGGTAACTATGACACGATGTCGACAAATTATTATTTGTACAGCCCTCTTAATTCTGATAAGTGGTACTTTATCCCTTGGGATTTTGATAAAGCTTTAGGGCGAGATGCAGAAAGAACCGATAATTTTCCAGATTGGCAAATGGGGATCCAACGTTATTGGGGTACTGTGATTCATAAGCGATACCTTAGTGATCCTGAAAATGTGGAAAAACTAACGGCAAAAATAACTGAGCTTTCGTCAATCATTAATGAAGAGTCAACGAAAAGCAAAATAGATTCCTATTATCCAACGATTAAACCATTTGTTGTGAAAAACCCTGATCTGAAATATTTAAACATTGAAGCATCTGCATTTGACAGTCATTATCAAGAGCTTAAAGGTGTCACAACCCGTTATGAAAAATTATATAAAGAATCGTTAGAGCATCCAATGCCGATTTTCTTAAATTATCAAAGAGAAAACAATAAGGATCGTTTTACATGGGAGCATTCACATGATTTACAAGGTGATTTGCTAACATATGAATTTCAATTAAGCAAAGATCCATCTTTTCAGTCGACCATCGTTGATATAAAAGATGCGAAAAACTTTACTTATGAAATGGACCCACTATCTCCAGGGCGTTACTATTGGCGTGTCCACATTAAAGACGAAAAGGGAAATACGCAAATCCCATTTGATTACTTTAAGGATAATTCAAGGGTTGTTCATTGGGGTATACAAGAAATTATCGTGAAAAAGGGAGAAAGTTAAGTGAAGAAATTTCGTCATGAGTTAAAATACTATATCAATGAACATGATTACTTAACACTTCGTCGTAAAATTGGGGTTGTTCTTAAGCAGGATAACAATTCAATTAACCAGCAAGGATATTTAATAAGAAGTCTTTATTTTGATAATATCCATGATCATGATTTATTTCATAAAAACAATGGAATTCTTCGTCGGAAAAAATTTAGAATCCGTATTTATAATCACTCTGATAAAGTAATTAAGCTAGAAAAAAAGAGTCGACAAGGTGAATATATTTTAAAAACATCTGCTGAAATTACAAAGGATGAGTACTTTAAAATTCTTGATTGGGACTATGAATTTCTGAAAGAAAAGGAACAGCCGATTTATAAGGAGTTTTATCATTATCTTAATAGTGAGTATATGCGCCCACGAGTTATCGTTGATTATGTTCGCGAGGCATATATCGGTCATATAAGTAATGTTCGAATTACCTTTGACAAGGAATTAAGTGTTGTAACAGATTCGATTGATCTTTTTAATCCGAATCATACTACACAAGAAGTGTTAGTCCATCCACAAATGATTTTAGAAGTGAAATATGATGAATTTTTACCAGATTATATTCGGAAGCTGCTTCAGCTTGATGCCCATAACCGATCAGCTATTTCAAAGTATGTGTTATGCCGCATGAAATCAATCGAATATCATGGTAGTTAAAGAGAGGAAAAACTATGGGGAATGAAGTTACGAATTTCAATGATATTTTAAAAAATAGCTTTTTGAATGAGAGTATGTTTGGGAACTTATCTGCGATAGATATTTTGCTAGGGCTATTAACAGCCTTTATGACAGGTGCGTTTATTTACTTTATCTATAAGATTACGTACAAGGGTGTTTTATATAGCCCTAGCTTTAATCTGACTCTCCTTATTATGACAATGATTACTGCTCTTGTTATTATGACAATCAGTACAAATGTTGTGCTTTCACTTGGTATGGTTGGTGCACTGAGTATCGTTCGTTTTCGTACAGCCATTAAGGATCCGCTTGATGTTGTCTTTATGTTTTGGGCAATTGCGGCAGGTATATCGAGCGGGGCTGGGCTATATCTCCTTACGTTTATCGGAGCTATTGTGATCGGGATTGTCATCTTCGTATTATCACGGAAAAAGCATACCGATATTGTCTATCTTCTAGTCATTCATTATACAGAGGAAGCGAATGATGAGGTGAAGCGGGAGCTACAAAAATTAAACTACACATTAAAATCCAAAGTTGTCCGTAAGAAGCATATTGAATTAACAGCCGAAATCGGTTTGAAAATTGACAATACATCCTTTATGGACAAATTAGGCGAGCTAAATGGTGTACAAGATGTCTCCTTAGTGCAATATAATGGGGATTATGCGGTATAAATTGTGTAGTAAGAACAACAACCTTGGGAAAGTCCCCAAGGTTGTTGTTTGTTTTACTTAACATTTTTATTGATAGGTATCATCCTTACGAAGGAATGCAGGGAATTTATGCTTCTTGCTAGCCTTTAAACTGTCTTCATCGGTAACGACGGTTAGGACTCGAACCTTTCCAGCGCGCTGCTCCTTTATTAAATAGGCTAACCATTTTTTTGCCCATTCACTTTCCTCGATATCATGTGCTTTAAAGCTCTCCCATAATATCCCCTCGACATATGGATGTGAAGTCGATTCATAGGTTTCAAAGCCGCGATTTTGAATAATGTCAAGTTCAGGGTATTGCTTTTCGATCTCTTTAAGCAAAGCGGCATAGCCAACTTTCATGTCACGATATACCTTGTCATCCTCATGAAAATAGTATGCAAGATCATCGACAGTATCGAAAAAAATGCCGTCTAATTGATTATCTGCAATATAGGTTTTTATTTTCCAAAGCAAAATCTCGCGATAATGAGGTTGGCGCAAATCCATCACATACGTATCCCACTCATTTACATAGATTCGCTCTCCATTTAAACGGGCATAATCAGTAGGTAAAAGTCGTTCTTTTAGCTCCTGATTCCAATTTTCCAGCTGCATCAAACTGACATAACCGAATAATTTGACGTCAGATTCCTTTAAATGGTTGATATCTTTCTTGGAAAAAGCTGTAGGTTCGAAGATTAATGCATCCTGATCTTGTAATTCCGTTAATTTTTGTTTATCAGGCTCTCCATAATAAATGGAAAAGCTATGAACACCCCGTAATGGCCCAGACCAAAACATATCAATGAGCCCTTTCGTAAGTAATAAAATGATTAAACTTAAGAAAAACCATATCAAGTACCTCTTCATTTTCCCACCATTTTCAATGTGATTATTTTAGCGCAAATCTTATATGAATAATTTTATGAATAATTACTTAGATACCTCGGAGCTTTGAAATGATAGGGTATGATACATTTCAGTAATTGATTTGTCAGGCTTAATACCTAAATCCTGCTGAAGGACTCTTTTATACTCATTAAATAGTTTAATGGCTTCAGGCTTATTGCCTTGCTTTATATAGAGATTAATTGATTTTTGAATGTTCTCATCTAAGTACGGGTTAATTTTTCTTTGAACCTCTAAATAGTAGAGAGCTTTATTTGCATCTAAATTCTCATAATATTCGATAACTCTGTTAAGCAGCAGCATAACCTTTCGATGGTACTCCTGTGATTTGTCATATGTCCATTCATATGCATTTAACTCCATATACGCACCAGTGTATAATTGGAGAATTTTTTCTGTATGATGAATGTTTGATCTATTAATCACATTTAAGGTTTGGTATACATGATCAAATTCAAATACATCACAGCTTACAGGATCCAATGAAAGACAATAGGATTGATTCGAGAACGTTAGGCATTTTGAATATCCTATGCTTTCTAGTGTTTTTCGAATAAACGAAAGATTTGTATGAAGATTAATTTTTGCCTTTTTATAATCAGTTCCAGGCCATATTTTTTCTATTAATAGATCCCGGTTGATATAAGTATCCATATGTGAAAAAAGGTAGGCAAATAATTCCTTCCCTTTGGCAGTTCTAAAATTTATTAATTCTCCTTTATGTAACACTTGAAATTCATTGAAAAATTTTACAGTTAAAGGCACCTTTGCTTCTTGTGCTTCAATTTTAGTTGCAATTGCTTCAGTCAGCCTTTTTATCGTGATTTCGAGTCTTTCCGAAGTAACAGGCTTAAGTAAATAATCAACGGAATTCAGTTCAAATGCTTTAACAGCATATTCAGAATGAGCAGTGACGAATACGATATGGATTGATGGTTGAAGCGAAAGAATTTCTTCTGCCAAGTCAATGCCATTTATGCCAGGCATTTCAATGTCTAAGAAAACGACATCTACTTTATCCTTGCGTAAGTCAGCTAAAATGTGTTCTTCATTCATGTATGTTTTCTTTATACATATATTTGGATAGTTCTGTAACATATGTTTTAAATAAATAGAAGAAAGTTCTTCATCATCAATAATGATTGCTTGAATCAACATATTTCCTCCTTACTCAAGTTTCTTTTCCGCTCGAACGTATCTACAATTATTATACACAAATAAAATTTACCAAGGCTCTTTTTTACAATATTATGTTTTTATAAACAATGTAAAGGTTGATTGGAGCGAAAGTGCGAGACTCCTGCGGGATGCGTGGGAGAGGTAAGACCCCGCAGGTGTTTACACCGAGGAGGCTTACCACCCACCCCGCGGAAAGCGAGTACTGTAGCGGAAATCAACCAAAACTACTACTAATAAAAAGCAACAAAGTTTACGAACCAGCCTTTACCAAAAAAGGGTTGTAAATCTAAGTATGATAGAAAATTCACGAAAAAATTGAGAAATTATTAGGTGAAAATGTGAAATTTGGGAATGATAACGATATTAATTTTAATGAAATTAGAGCACACACTTGCTCGGAGGTCGGTATCATGATAACTGAACTTATAATTTTAGCGATTCTTATTTTATGTAATGCCTTTTTTGCAGCTTCTGAAATCGCGCTAATTTCTTTAAATGATGTTAAAGTGAAGCAAACAGCTGAAAGTGGAGATAAAAAGGCAAAAAAGCTGTTCCAATTACTATCAGAGCCGAGTCGCTTTCTTGCAACAATTCAAATTGGGATTACACTTGCTGGCTTTCTAGCGAGTGCCTTTGCGGCTGAAAGCTTTGCTGGGCATTTAACTCAAGGATTAATTAATATAGGGGTACCTCTTTCAAAAGAATTATTAGGGACCATATCCGTTATTGTCATTACGCTTGTCCTGTCCTATTTTACATTAGTCGTTGGGGAGCTTGTTCCAAAGCGATTAGCCTTACAAAAGGCAGACGAAATAGCAAATATAGCTGTAACCCCGTTAACTTTTCTATCAAAGGTAACGTCACCGTTCGTAAAACTACTGACAATGTCAACGAACTTTCTTGTTCGCCTGTTTGGAGTTGACCCAGATGCAGAAGATGAAAATGTGACGGAAGAAGAAATACGGATGATGATCGACGTCGGGAAGGAAAGGGGAACAATTCAGGAAAACGAAAAAATGATGATTCATAATATATTTGAGCTAGATAATAAATCCGTTTCAGAAATTATGACTCATCGTACGGACATCGTGGCAATTCCCTTAGAGTATTCGTTGCTAGAAACAGTCAGGCTTGTAAATGTTGAAAAATATACGAGATTTCCCGTCTATGAGGAAGGGATTGACCGAATAGTTGGCATTCTTCATGTGAAGGATTTAATTCAATTTATTGAAACGTGTGATGATAATCAATTCAACCTCAAGGAATTGCTGAGAGACCCATATTTTGTTCTTGAGTCAAAGCCGATTGATGAATTATTTAAAGAGATGCAAATGCATAATATTCATATGGCAATTGCTATCGATGAATATGGAGGAACAGATGGAGTTGTCACCATTGAAGATGTGATTGAAGAAATTGTAGGGAATATATTTGATGAATATGATGATCGCGAATTAGATGACGAGGAGATTATGAAAGTCGATGAACAAACATACCTCATACCAGGGAAAACAAATCTCTATGTCGTTGAAGAGCGATTAAATATTCAATTTCCTACAGATGACTATGATACAATAAGTGGATTTGTTATTGGGAGATTAGGTTATATCCCTAGTGAGGATGAAAAGCCTGAAGTGAAATTTGAAAATATTTTATTTACTGTAGAGGAAATGGATGAAAAACGGATTATGCTAATAAAGGCCTCTATTCAGGAAAGTTCAGCAGATTATATGGATGAGTAGAAGAAGATAAAAAATTAGTTCATATTATGAGCTAGATATTAGGCAAAGGAAGGGGAGGTAATGTAGAATGAGGAGGACGTGAAAAATGAAAGGGGATACATATGAGCTATATGGCAAGCAGTGAGAGATATGGAGAAATGAAATATAATCGAGTTGGCAATTCGGGGTTATTATTACCTGCCATTTCATTAGGCTTATGGCATAACTTTGGTGGCGTGGATACATACGAAAACGGTCGGGCAATGCTTCGTCGTGCCTTTGACTTAGGAATTACACATTTTGATTTAGCAAATAACTACGGTCCACCACCAGGCAGTGCGGAAGAAATGTTTGGGAAAATGCTAAAAACAGATTTTTTGCCATATCGCGATGAGATGGTTATTTCAACAAAGGCAGGATACCGGATGTGGGATGGTCCTTACGGAGAATGGGGATCAAGAAAGTATTTAATTTCAAGCCTTGACCAAAGCTTAAAACGGATGGGATTAGATTATGTTGATATTTTTTATTCTCACCGTCCAGATCCTCATACACCTTTAGAAGAAACGATGGGGGCATTAGATCAAATCGTCCGTCAAGGTAAAGCGTTATATGTCGGTATTTCAAGCTATGATGCAGAACAAACAGCAAAAGCAATAGAAATATTAAACGATCTTGGGACACCGTTGTTAATTCATCAGCCAAGCTATTCGATGTTTAATCGTTGGGTTGAGGATGGTTTTTTGGATGTGCTCACAAATAGCGGGGTAGGCTCTATTGCATTTTGTCCATTAGAGCAAGGGCTGTTAACGAATAAATATCTCTCAGGTATTCCTTCTGATTCACGAGCTGCTAAAGAGAATACGTACTTGAGTGAAGAAAGAATAACGTTCGATGTCATCCGCCGTGTGAAACAATTAAATGAACTAGCAGTTGAAAGAGGGCAAAATCTTGCTCAAATGGCTCTAGCATGGGTTCTACGTGAAGGTCGAATTACATCTGCTTTAATTGGTGCGAGCAAGGTAAGTCAAATTGAAGACAATGTTGCAGCATTAAATAATCTTGACTTTACCTCAGAAGAATTGGCAAAAATTGAACAAATTTTAAAGAAATAAATAGAATGGAAAAGGCTGATTAAACGAATTGCTCTACTTAGCTGTAGATCTTAGTTTTTTCCGCCTTTTTATGTTGAGTTTCTGCAAAAAAAGATTTACTATTTTTGTAGATTAATGGAAATGCAATTTTTCCTAACAAGTTGGTCAGGAGAGAGGAAATGAAGGAATTAACGTTTACATCATATGAACAATATTTGCAATATATGGAGCATAAAGCGATGGAAAAAGCAGTTATGAAAGGGCTTCAGGATGAGGAGTTAGCTACGTATAAAAAGCAATTCAAAGAAAATGTGATGAAGGTTTGGAATGATTATGATTGTGATTATTGGCTTGAAAAGCACGGCTATGTCGTAATCTCGGTTTGGAAGGATGGAATAGGTGGAAGAAAGCTAATGAGGGGACGTCCTAAAAAGCTGGATTCGGAAAAATTTAAGCACACGCTCCATGTCAGACTTGATGATGAAACATATAATAAATTTTGCAACTACTGCCAAGAAAACAATTTGGAAAAGTCTGAAGCGATAAGAGAAATGATTAAAAGACTTTAAAAATGTATAAGAGAAGTACTAGAAATTTAGGAATAGAGTAGATGAAATAGCTCAGGTTCACAGTCAATGTTATTTGTGAGAAAGAAATACATATTGGTTGTGAAAATTCTGTGAATACACTTATATAATAAAATATTTAATAAATAGTGCTTTTCACTATTTATTTTTTGTGATACATTAAATACTATAGTTGATAATCAATCTCATTAAAATAGATGTATGAAAAACTAGAGTTTACTTGCTATTTAACTGCTTATGATAATGATTATCATATCTGAAATCCATTCATCGGAAGGTCTTTTTAAACGTTCGATGTCGTATTACATAAGCATTAGAGAGATGTTTGATTATTTTTCTAGCATTTTCGTTTTATACTTTTTGTTGTAGCTTTTCATGATAATGATTTTCAATTGTCATGGTAAAAATAAACATGTTATGAGGGTTTTTTCAATGAGATTATGGATGTTAGGAATTGTAGCTATCGTCCTGTCTTTTATTTCGCTATTTATCGGAGCAATTGATATCACACCGAGTGACTTGCTAAATTGGAAATCAGATGAGACACAAATTTTCCTTATTAGCCGCCTCCCACGGTTAATTGCGATTATATTAGCAGGGGCAGGAATGAGTATTGCCGGCTTAATCATGCAGTCATTGAGCCGAAATAAGTTTGTTTCACCAACAACTGCTGGAACATTAGATGCAGCAAAGCTAGGTATTTTAATTTCAATGCTATTTTTTACGAATGTCACATATACGCAGCAGGTAATATTTAGTTTTGCGTTTGCATTAGCGGGTACATTCGTTTTTATGCAAATATTGGATCGGATCAAATTTAAAGATGCCATTTTCGTCCCATTAATTGGTATTATGTATGGGAATATTTTAGGATCGATTACAACCTTCTTAGGATATGAAGCCGATTTGCTGCAAAATATCTCTTCATGGCTTATGGGGAGCTTCACATTGGTCATTGCAGGCCGTTATGAGCTTTTATATGTTAGTATTCCAGCTGTGATTATCGCGTATCTTTATGCGAATAAATTTACAGTTGCAGGAATGGGAGAAGATTTTGCGAGGAATCTTGGCTTAAGCTATAAGGTAGTACTAAATATTGGGCTTGTCCTGGTTGCGATTATTTCGACAACAGTTGTCTTAACGGTTGGAGTTATTCCCTTTTTAGGGCTTATAGTGCCAAATATTGTCTCTCTTTATTTAGGTGATAACCTACGTAAAACGATTCCACATACAGCGATGTTAGGTGTTGTTTTCCTATTAGTATGTGACATTCTCGGACGGATCATCATTCATCCTTATGAGATTCCAGTGAATGTAACAGTGGCAGTGATAGGCAGTGCGATCTTCTTAACGATGCTACTTAGGGGGAGAGCATATGCGAAATAGTACAAAACTGATTATATTAGGTGCAATTGCGCTTGCATGTATAGTGCTTTATGGGTTTTATGATATAAAAGGCGGCTTTGATTATGCCTTTCCAAAGCGGATGATCCGCGTAACAGCAATGGTTGTTACAGGAGTTGCGATCGCATATTCGACCGTTGTATTCCAAACCATTACACATAATCGAATTTTAACACCTTCCGTTATGGGGCTTGATTCTATGTATCAAGTCGTTCAAACATTAATCTACTTTTTTGCTGGCTCCATGTCAGTTTGGGTCTTAAATAAATATTTAAACTTTGGTGCGGCAATTGCGGCAATGGTCATCTTTGCAATGCTTTTATATCGATTTTTGTTTAGAGCAGATAAGCACCCGATTTATTTTCTTTTACTAATCGGGATGATTATTGGAACACTTCTAGGAAGCTTAGTCACATTCCTGCAAGTATTGATTGATCCTGTTGAATATTTAAGTCTCCAAAGTAGACTGTTTGCTACCTTCACGAACGTAAAAGCGGAATTATTATTTATTTCAATTGGTATTTTATTTTTTGCCTTTCTTTATGGCTTCCTTATCATGGATAAGCTTGATGTGATGTCACTAGGTCGTGATAATGCGATGAATCTTGGGATTAACTATGACGGTATGGTGATGAGAATTTTAATTTTATCGTCAGTTTTAATTGCGACATCAACAGCGCTTGTCGGACCAATTACATTTTTTGGGTTGATTGTGGCGAATCTTTCCTATCAGTATTTGGTGACATATAAACACTCTATCCACATATTAGGAGCAAGCCTAATTAGTATCATTGCGTTAGTCGGCGGGAATTTCCTTGTTGAGCATATCTTTGAATTACGGACAACATTAAGTGTTATTATTAACTTTATCGGTGGTATTTACTTTATTTATCTATTACTAAAAGAAAGTAGGGCAGCAGGATGATTGAAATTAAAGGATTAACAAAGCAATTTGGGAAAAAGCCTGTTGTAGAGGATGTTACAGTTACAATCGAGCCGGGTACCATTACATCGTTTATCGGGCCGAACGGTGCTGGAAAGTCAACACTTCTTTCTATGGTGAGCCGTTTATTAGAAGCAGATACAGGTGAAGTATTGCTTGATAATAATAACGTGAAAAAGTGGAAGTCTTCTGAATTTGCGAAGCGAGTATCGATTTTAAAACAATCAAACTACCTTAATGTACGTTTAACGGTGCGTGAGCTTGTCGCATTCGGTCGCTATCCGTATTCACGGGGACGTTTAACTGCTGAAGACAAAACGTTTATTGATCAAGCCCTTGAATATATGAATTTAACGGAGATGCAAGATAAGTTCCTAGATGAATTATCAGGTGGTCAAAAGCAACGAGCATTTATTGCGATGGTCATTGCTCAGGATACCGATTATGTCCTGTTGGATGAGCCTTTAAATAACCTTGATATGAAGCACTCTGTTCAAATTATGAAAATTTTACGTAAACTAGTCGATGAGCTCGGAAAAACGGTTGTCATTGTCTTGCATGACATTAACTTTGCGTCTGTTTATTCAGATCGAATTGTTGCATTGAAAAATGGCAAGCTTATGAAAAACGGGCCAACCCATGAAATCATTAACTCTGATGCATTACGTGAAATTTATGATATGGATATTCCAATTCAGGAGCAAAATGGATGCAGAATTTGTGTCTATTTCAATTCACATACGTAAGTTGGTTACGTCAGCCTAGAGAAATCTATTAATTTCATCATGGTTTTCTCTAGGTATAATTCCTTAAATAGTGTCAGTTTTTTGATATTTTCGAAGAAACGTAAAAAAATATAAAAAAAGCAATTGACTTAAAATGTTTAATAGAGCATAATTTTGTAGGTGGAGCAGTTGGTTATATCGGATATGATACCGTTTCAATTATCGAAAAAGTAAATAAGCATGAAAAAGATGACTTAAACCAACCAAACTGTTTGTTTTTTGTATGTGAAACAATTATCGCCTTTGATCATCACGAAAAACAGTTATATTTTATCCATTATGAGCGCGTAAACGGTGATGATGCTCCAGAACACCTCAAAGCAATCTATCAATTTGCGGAAGCTAAATTAAATAAATATGTTAGCAAACTAAATCAACAAGTACAACCAGACAATTTATCAATTGATGGAATAAATGAATTTCAAGTTGATTTTACAAAGATTCGTTCAAACTACGAAAAAAGTAAATTTCTCAGTGATGTTGAAAGGGTTAAGGAATATATTCGAGCTGGTGATATTTTTCAAGGGGTATTATCACAGCGATTTGAAATTCCTATTAAGACAGATGGATTTTCATTATATCGAATTTTGCGAATGGTAAACCCATCACCGTATATGTTTTATATTCGCTTTAATGATACGGAATTGGTTGGCAGCTCTCCTGAGAGATTAATATATATCCAAAATAAGCATTTAGAAATTCATCCAATTGCCGGAACGAGAAGACGTGGAAAGACAGTTCAAGAAGATCTGTTCTTTGAAGAAGAATTGAAAAATGATGAAAAAGAGAAGGCAGAACATTATATGCTAGTGGATTTAGCCCGTAATGACTTAGGAAGAGTTGCTGAGTATGGTTCAGTAACAACTCCTACATTAATGGAAGTTGGACGTTTTTCACACGTTATGCATCTTATTTCAAAAGTTACTGCTAGGCTTAAGGATGATGTTCATCCTATGGATGCGCTACTATCTTCTTTTCCTGCCGGGACTGTGTCAGGTGCTCCAAAAATACGTGCAATGCAAATAATTCAAGAGCTTGAACCTACTGCTAGAGGAAGCTATGCAGGATGTGTCGCATATGTAGGATTTGACGGGAATATAGACTCATGTATAACAATTCGAACAATTACTGTAAAGAATAATATCGCTTATGTGCAAGCAGGGGCTGGTATTGTTGTGGATAGTGTTCCAGAGCTAGAGTGGAAGGAAACTTGTAATAAAGCGAGTGCGCTATTAAAAACAATCCAATTAGCTGAAATGGTATTTACTAAAGGAGGTTTACAAGATGAAAAAGTTGTTAGCTCATTGCATTGAAGGGAAAACATTATCAGAGGAACAAGCAGAACAAGTCATGAACTTAATTATGACGGGTAATGCGACACCTAGTCAAATTGCAAGCCTTGTATCAATTATGAGACTGCGGGGAGAAACGGTCGATGAATTGGTTGGTTTTGCTAAATCGATGAAAAAGCATATGACATCAATAGATTACGAGCATGATGTAGTCGATACTTGTGGTACTGGTGGCGATGGAGCATCAACTTTTAATATATCAACAGCCGCTGCAATTGTTACCTCATCGTTTAAAGTGAAGGTAGCAAAGCATGGTAATCGAGCGTTTACTTCAAAGAGCGGCAGTGCTGATGTTATCGAAACTTTAGGAATAGCAATACAAACAACTCAAGAGGAAGCAATCGCTAATCTTAACAAACAAAATATGAGTTTTTTATTTGCACCAATGTTTCATTCTTCAATGAAACATGCTGTAAATCCACGAAAGGAAATTGGGTTTCGAACGGTTTTTAACTTATTGGGTCCACTGGCTAATCCTGCAAATGCAAAACGACAAGTAATAGGGGTTTACTCAACAGATTATGCGGAAAAAATGGCTGAGGCACTGAAGCGATTAGGTGCAGAGCATGTTTTACTCGTAACTGGACGTGACGGTCTTGATGAAATTTCAATTTCGACTGAAACAGACATCGTCGAATTAAAAAATGGAAACATCACTAGATACGTATTTCATCCTTCAGATGTTGGATTAAAAGAAGGTAATCTTAAAGATTTAAAAGTGTCGAATCCAAAGGAGAGTGCGGAATTAATCGAGCGGATATTTAAAGGATTAGCTCCAGAAAGCGCTGAAAATATAGTTGCGATTAATGCAGCTGCAGCATTATATGTTGCAGGATATATTTCTTCACTTTCAGATGGAGTTATTCTTGCAAAAGAAGCGATTAGAAATGGTGCTGCTATTAAGCAGTTAATGGTCTTACGTAATCAGGTGGAGGAATCTTATGCTTAATAAAATTATTGAATCAAAAAAAGACGAGATTAAACAGTTAGTATTACCTGAGGATTTAAAATTACCTCATAATTCGTTTTATGAAGCGCTCTTAAATCCGAATAGAGATTTAGCATTAATCGCGGAGGTGAAAAAGGCTTCACCGTCAAAAGGTTTGATTAAAGAAAATTTTCATCCTGTGGAGATTGCATTAGCATATGAAAAAGGTGGAGCTGACTGTTTATCAGTACTAACAGATGAGCCGTTTTTTCAAGGCAAAAGAGAATACTTAACAAATGTTAAAAGGTCGGTAAATTTACCGATTTTAAGAAAAGACTTTATTATTGACCACATTCAAATAGAAGAGGCAAGACGGATAGGTGCTGATGCAATATTATTAATTGGAGAAGCACTTGAGCCATCTATGTTAAAGGAACTATATGATCATGCCATAGAAAAAAAATTGGATGTTCTAGTAGAAGTTCATGACCAAACCATTTTAGAACAGGTTTTAAAAATGTTTACACCGAAAATATTAGGTGTTAATAATCGTAATTTAAAAACATTTGAAGTAAATATTAACCAATTGGAAGAGATGGTCCGGATTATTCCTAATGAAACATTGCTTGTAAGTGAAAGTGGACTTTATACGTACGAGGATTTACAATTTGTCAAACAGTTTGGGGCAAAAGCAGTGTTAATTGGGGAATCCCTTATGAGAAAGGAAAACCAAACAATAGCAATTAAACAGTTGTTTGGGGAGGAAATTCATGCATAAACCTTTACTTAAGTATTGTGGTATACGCTCAGAAGCTGATTTGGAAATAGTTGCCGAATCAGCAGCAGATTTTATCGGGTTTATTTTTGCTAATAGTAAGCGAAGAGTAGAACCGGGTAAAGTAAGAGAATGGTTAAAAATAGTTGATGCCTCGTCAAAAAAACTAGTTGCAGTATTTGTTAATCCATCTCAAGCTGAATTACATGATGTGTTGTCCGTTTTACCAATTGATGTTATTCAATTTCATGGAAATGAAAGAATTGAAGATATAATGAGAGTAAAAGAAAAGTTTTCAGGAACGATTTGGAAAGCACTTCATCATCATCCAGAAACTATAGATGAAATGAACGATTATAAGGATGTGGTTGATGGATATGTTATTGACTCACGAATGAAGAATCAGTGGGGTGGAACTGGTATTAGCTTTGATTGGAATGCTGTACCGAATTATCTAGAAATTGCAACAACTTATGAGAAAGTATGTTTTATTGCTGGTGGAGTAAATGAACAAAATATTGATAGATTATTAACTTTAAAACCTCATGGAATTGACTTATCTAGTGGAATTGAAATGAACGATAAAAAAAGCAAAAAAAAGATAAAGTTAATAGAAGAAAGGATGTTACAGCATGTCAACTTATCCTGACAAAAATGGACGATACGGAGAATTTGGTGGTAGATTTGTTCCGGAAACATTAATGAGTCCTTTAGCAGAAATTGAAAAAGCACATAATGAAGCTATGAAAGACCCATCTTTTATGGAAGAATATCATTATTTATTAAAAGAATATTCTGGTAGGCCAACGACAGTAACCTATGCAGAAAATGTTACGAAAAAACTCGGTGGAGCAAAAATTTACTTAAAACGCGAGGATTTAAATCATACAGGTGCCCATAAAATTAACAATGCGATAGGTCAAGCTTTGTTGGCAAAAAGAATGGGGAAAACGAAAGTTATTGCAGAAACAGGTGCGGGTCAGCATGGTGTAGCAACAGCAACTGTCGCAGCAAAGTTCGGAATGGAATGCAAGGTGTTTATGGGGGAGGAAGATGTAAAACGCCAACAATTAAATGTATTTCGGATGCAGCTTTTAGGTGCAGAAGTAATCCCTGTTACGAGTGGAAATAAAACATTAAAAGATGCAACAAATGAAGCGATGCGGTACTGGGTACAGCATTGTGAGGATCATTTTTATATTATTGGCTCTGTCGTTGGTCCACATCCATATCCACACATTGTTCGAGAATTCCAGCGAGTCATTGGTGATGAGGCAAAACGCCAATTTCAAGAAATTGAAGGTACGTTACCTACTAAAGTAATGGCATGTGTAGGTGGTGGAAGCAATGCAATTGGAATGTTTGCAGCTTTTATTAATGAGGATGTAGACTTGGTTGCAGTTGAAGCAGCCGGTTTGGGCGTAGATACTGATATGCATGCAGCAACGATTACAAAAGGAACAAAAGGTGTCTTACATGGATCGATGACATATTTATTACAAGATGAATATGGTCAAGTTATTGAACCTTACTCAATTTCAGCAGGGCTTGATTATCCTGGAATTGGTCCAGAGCATGCTCATTTATCTTCGATCGGAAGAGTGAAATATGAATATGCTACTGATAAACAAGCGTTGAATGCCCTTGAATTATTAGCTAAAGAAGAAGGGATATTAGCAGCTATTGAGTCTGCACATGCATTATCGTCCGCTTTCGAACATGCAAAACATATGTCTAGTGAAGAAAGCATCTTAATCTGCCTTTCAGGTCGA
Organism: Metabacillus niabensis; assembly: GCF_902829255.1. Classification (GTDB taxonomy): domain Bacteria; phylum Bacillota; class Bacilli; order Bacillales; family Bacillaceae; genus Metabacillus; species Metabacillus niabensis. The sequence continues at coordinate 63,224 of NZ_CADEPK010000021.1, forward strand.
GGGGATAAAGATGTTCATACTTTAATGTCTCATTTTACGGAGGAAGAACAAAATGAAAACACTCTTCAAACAACCGTTACAAAATAAATTATTTATTCCATTTATTACAGCTGGTGATCCGGATTCAGAAACGACGATTAGTTTGGCAGTTGCCTTACAAGATGCTGGTGCCTCTGCAATAGAGCTTGGTATTCCATACTCTGATCCAGTAGCAGACGGGCCAGTAATACAAAAGGCATCTAGCCGTGCATTGAAAAATGGGATGAATATTGTAAAAGCGATGAAACTTGTCCCTGAAATGAGGAAAAAAGGCTTAAATATTCCGATTATTCTATTTACGTATTACAATCCTGTGTTACAATTAGAAGAGGAATCCTTTTTCGCTTTACTGCGAGAAAATACAATCGATGGATTACTGATCCCGGATATTCCTTTTGAAGAAAGCGCTGAGTTACGAGCAAAATGTAAGGAGCATTCCATATCCTTTATTTCATTAGTTGCTCCGACTTCCTCAAGTCGTATTAAAATGATCGCAGAAAATGCTGAAGGATTTATTTATTGTGTTTCTTCTTTAGGTGTAACTGGTGTTCGCAATACGTTTGATAGCTCTATTACTGATTTTTTAGAAGAAGTTAAGAGGTATAGCAACGTACCGGTCGTTGTTGGGTTTGGAGTATCAACAAAAGAACAAGTTGAACAATTTGGAAGTATATGTGATGGTGTTGTTGTTGGTAGTGCATTAGTTCGTGAAATTGAAAGGCTCCAACCTTCGTTATTAAATGAGAGTTATCAAGAAGAGGCACTTTCGGAATTTACCTCATTTGCTCGAACATTTAGTGCTTAAAGAACAGATGATGTATACTTGATTTAAAAAATAGTAATGAGCAAAATGATTTCAGAGGGTATTCCCTCTGATTATGTTTTTTAGTAAGGAGAGGTGTTTGTTTTGCATGTAAAAGAGCAGTTACTAACATTAAAACCATATCAACCTGGTAAACCAATTGAAGAAGTAAAAAAAGAATTTAATCTATCAAAAGTTGTTAAGCTAGCTTCAAACGAGAATCCATATGGATGTTCGGAAAAAGCAAAGCAGGCAATTTTATCAGAAATGGAACAATTAGCTATATACCCTGATGGTTATAGTGCACTTCTTCGGACAAAACTAGCAAATCATTTAGGGGTTAGGGAAGAAGAATTAATATTTGGAAATGGCTCAGATGAAGTAGTCCAAATCATTTGTCGAGCATTATTAAGTCCTGAGACTAATACTGTCATGGCTACTCCAACGTTCCCTCAATATAAGCATAATGCAATAATTGAAGGTACAGAAATTCGTGAAGTTCCACTCGTGAATGGGGATCATGACCTTGATGCAATGCTTAATCAAGTTGACGAGAAAACAACGGTTATGTGGGTATGTACACCAAATAACCCAACAGGAACTTATATAAAAGAGAATGTATTGCTAGAATTTTTGCAGAAGGTTCCAAAGCATGTTCTCGTTGTATTAGACGAAGCATACTACGAATATGTGGTAGCTGAGGATTACCCACAAACTATTGAACTACTTAAAGATTATCCTAATATTATTATTTTACGTACGTTTTCTAAAGCATATGGGTTGGCAGCACTTCGTGTAGGGTATGGTATTGCAAATGCAGACTTAATTCGTAAAATTGAACCAGCAAGAGAACCTTTTAACACAAGTAGAATTGGACAAGCAGCTGCAATTGCTGCACTTGATGATGTAGATTTTGTTTTAGAATGCAGAGAAAAAAATCAAAAAGGTCTCCAACAGTTTTATCAATTTTGTGAAGAACAGAAATTAGACTATTACCGCTCTGAAGGTAATTTTATCTTGATAGATTTTAATAGAGATTCAGATGAAGTGTTCGGTGCTTTACTTAAAAAAGGTTACATTGTTCGTTCAGGTAATGCTCTTGGATTTCCAACTCACTTGAGAATTACAATTGGAACAGAGCAGCAAAATGCAGAAATTATTGAGGTATTAAAGGAATTTGTTAATCATTGATACCTAAGTCCTCTTTTCATTGGAAGAGAGGACTGCTCTTTATTTTAAATAGTCCAGTTTTCAACCCTTTTATAAAGGCAATCTAAGATAGGCTGAAAAAGGTGATATTGTTGGTTAAAAAGATTTATTTAATCGGATTAGGTTTAATTGGAGGATCAATTGCTCTTTCAATAAAAAAACACGATCCAGCGATCCATATTCTTGGATTTGATATAAACAAGGATCAAGCAAATCTTGCGAAAAAAATTGGGGCAATAGATGAAATTTCCTTTACTCTATTTCCAGATCTTACTGATGTGGATATGATTTTTATTTCGACACCTGTACAACAAACAATTCATATCATTGAACAACTCGAAAACGTTGAGTTAAAAAAAGATGTTATTATAACAGATGTTGGCAGTACGAAAGTGAAAATAGTGGAATGTGCGAATTATTATTTAAATAGTAGAATTAAATTCATAGGCGGACATCCGATGGCTGGGTCGCACAAATCAGGGATTTTAGCAGCTAAACCTCACTTATTTGAAAATGCATTTTACATATTAACTCCTTCTAAATATGTAACCTCGGAGGATCTAAACCAATTAAAGTCTATTTTGTCGGGAACAAAAGCAAATATCATTGAAATGACACCTGAAGAGCATGACAAAGTAACAGGAGTGATAAGTCATTTTCCCCATATTGTTGCTGCAAGTTTAGTGTACCAGGCTGAAAGTTATGAGGAAAATTATCCAATTGTGAAAAGACTTGCTGCAGGAGGATTCCGTGATATTACAAGAATTGCTTCAAGCAATCCTTCGATGTGGCGAGACATTCTTCTCCATAATAAAGGCCCCTTGTTAGAGCTTTTTGATGAATGGATAACTGAAATGGAACGGATCAAACAATATGTGAAGGATGAAGATGCAAATCAGTTGTTTGCTTATTTTGCTCATGCTAAGCAATATCGAGATGAACTTCCCGAAAAGCAGAAGGGAGCAATCCCATCCTTTTATGATTTGTTTGTCGATGTCCCGGATTATCCCGGTATTATATCTGAAATAACAGGATATTTGGCAAAAGAGGAAATCAGTCTAACGAATATACGCATAATCGAAACAAGGGAAGAGATTTATGGTGTATTAAGATTGAGCTTTCAAACAGAACAGGATCGTGAATTAGCGATTAAATGTATTGGCAAATATTCAGACTATGATACATTTATTATTTAACTACTGAGTAGGATAATTGAGGTTTGAGGTGAAAACAATGACAACATCTAAAAAATTATCAAATGTTCAACGGCTTACTGGCACAATTGAGGTTCCAGGTGACAAATCAATCTCCCATAGAGCGGTAATGTTTGGTTCAATAGCAACTGGTAAAACTGAAATATCAAATTTCTTAATGGGAGCGGATTGTTTAAGCACTGTTTCCTGTTTTCGGAAAATGGGTGTTTCAATTGATATTAATGATGGGAAAGTAATTGTTGAGGGAAATGGTATGGATGGGTTACGAGAACCGTCTGATATTTTAGATGTCGGTAATTCTGGCACTACAACTAGATTGATGTTAGGTATTCTTTCTGGTGCACCTTTTCATGCATGTATCATTGGTGATGAATCAATCGCTAGAAGACCGATGTCACGGGTAACAAAACCATTACGATTAATGGGTGCTTCCATTGATGGCCGCGAAAATGGCCAATATACACCTCTTTCAATCCGTGGTGGAAACTTGAAGGGGATTACGTATGAATCACCAGTAGCTAGTGCACAAGTTAAATCTGCAATTTTATTAGCTGGATTACGTACTGATAAAGAGGAAACAACGGTAATTGAACCACATAAATCAAGAGATCATACGGAAAGAATGCTAAGAGCTTTTGGTGTAGAGGTGAAGGAAGATTCTACATCTGCAACTGTTATTGGCGGGAAAGAACTTGAAGCAACTAATATTTTTGTCCCAGGTGATATTTCATCAGCTGCATTTTTCCTTGTTGCAGGAGCTATTGTACCTAATAGTGAAATCATATTAAAAAATGTAGGAATTAATCCTACAAGAACTGGAATAATAGAAGTTTTGCAGATGATGGGTGCTTCAATTGAAATTATTCAGCATGATCAATATTCATTTGAGCCTATTGCTGATATCATCATAAAAACTTCTACATTAAAGGGAATAACAATCGGCGGAGATTTAATCCCTAAACTAATTGATGAAATTCCTGTTATCGCATTATTGGCTACTCAAGCAGAAGGAAAAACAGTAATAAAAGATGCAAGTGAACTTAAAGTAAAGGAAACAAATCGTATCGATACTGTTGTTGGGGAATTATCAAAGCTTGGAGCATCGATTGATGCAACTGACGATGGTATGATTATTACTGGGAAAACGGGTTTATCTGGCAATGTATCAGTATCGAGCCATGGAGATCACCGAATTGGTATGATGCTAGCGATTGCTGCATGTATTACAGATGGAACGCTTGATTTACATGATGTTGATGCAATTGCGGTATCTTATCCAAACTTTTTTGAACATTTATCATTACTATCTAAATAAAAATAAATGATGCTAAAACGGACCTAATATTACTTAATGTAAAGTTATTGTAATATTAAGTTCGTTTTTTTTTGAAAGATTGCTTATTCGATCATAATTCATACCTGACCTACATAGCTTGTCTTAAAGAGGATAAAAAGGTGGGGAGTGTCATGAGTTATATTTTGGACAGTGCTAGACTACTTAAATCAGATAGGATTCAAAAAACGTCCTTACTAATTAATCAAAACCGTATTGAGTTTATGCGTCAAACAATGGAGAATATTCGTTATATGCGAATGGATTTGAGCCCATATTTATTAACACCAGGACATGTAATGGTTGATTTTTCTCTACATTCATCTCTTCAATTTCATGGATTCAAACATTTAATAACACATCGGTATATAAAAAAAGGGTGTACAACAGTCGTTACCGTTGCAAATGTCAATAATGAAAATGATCTCCTTTCAAGCGTTAAAGAAAAAAGGCAACTAATGATTAACTCACCGATTGATTATTATATTGGCATTAAACTACCGTTTAAATCATTAACCCCTTCTCTAATAAGAAAATGTAAACGATATAATATAAGCGTTATCTTTGTTGATATCGAGGAACACGATAACCTTTTAAGTAAATCTTGGGGATGGATAAGAGATGCGATGTTTTCAAATCCGATAACTTTAGTTCCATATGTAAATGAAGAAACATATTCATTAATTAAAAAACAAAAAACACTTCAAATCTGGGATAAAATAATGAATGAGCATCGATTATCATCGATTCCAATGATATTAAAAGAGGGTGAACCAATATCTCGAGATGTATTAATGAGACTTGGAATTTACCCAATTAAAGGTGATTTACATGTAGGTGGTCAAGTAAACTATAACCTTTATCAATATGATGAAGTTCATAATCTTTCTGATGGAAGGCCGATCATTGATTTTGACAAAACATATCCAGTCATTACTACACATCAAGGGAAGCTTATCCAAGTAAACGGAATGGTGTCATTTATTCCTGGAATTGGTGAAGAATGTTTTATTTCTATTTCAGGGCGTTTTATACCACATTCTGTGACGATTTGATGTAAAATATTAATGAAATGCTACTGAATAATACTACTATATTTAATCATGAAGGTACTTATTAGTAGATTTTTTCGTAAAGATATGGCATAGTAATAGTCCACGTAATGAAACGTAATTTATGATAAAAGATTGAGTCATGTGTGCTTTTTTCAATATTGTTTTCATAGCTAAAAAATAATCAAGCATCACATAGAGAGAAAGGAACAAAATATGCTAAATTCAGTTCTTAATGAAGCAATTGATCTTGTTAATAAAGGAAAAACCGAACAGGGCTTAGAACTTTTAGAAAATATTCTACCTACTCTTCATGATGAAGAAAAGCTTCAGCTTGCTGATCAATATTTTCAATGGGGGATTGTAGATAAAGCTCATACTATCGTTGAAGAACTCCATTTCCTTTATCCGGAAGAAATCCAAATTACTCTGTTTTTAGCCGAGATATTTATTGATTTAGAAAAAGAAGAGCAAGCAATTGAATTATTAAATACGATTCCAGTTGAACATGAATTTTATCCACAAGCACTTCTGTTATTGGCAGATTTATATCAAATGCAAGGATTAGCGGAAGTTAGTGAACATAAACTATTAGAAGCTAAGCAGTTGTTACCAGAGGAATTCATTATCGATTTTGCTCTTGGAGAATTGTATTTCCATCAGGGGCAATATAAACATGCAATCCCGTATTATGAGCAAGTTGTAAGCGAGCATCCAGAAATTTCAGGTGTACAATTAGCTCAAAGGCTTGGAGAATGCCTAAGCGCAAATGGGCAATTTGAAGAGGCATTAGATTACTATCAACATGCAGTAGATGCTCATGAAGATTTGAATACTCTTCTTGGCTATGGAATGACTGCCTTTCAGGGCGGTTTTTATAAAACAGCTATTCAACAATTATCAAAGCTAAAAGAAATTGACCCTCAGTATTCTTCTCTATACTTATATTTGGCTAAAGCATATGAACATGAAGGGTATTTGGATGAAAGTCTTGAAACTGTTCAGCAAGGAATTAAAATTGATGAATTTAATAAAGAATTATTTCTCTTTGGAGGAAAAATTGCAATTAAATTAGGGAGAATTGATGAGGCGGAAAGACTCCTTCGCGAGACGATAGCGATAGACCCAAGTCATCTCGAGGCAATTATTACTTTAAGCCACGTGTTTTTACAGGACGAAAGATATGATGAAGTCATTGATTTAATAAATGAAAGTAAACGTTATGGTGAAGAGGATCCACAATTCGAATGGAATTTAGCCCGAGCTTATCATCAAAAAGAAGAGTTTTCACAGGCATTAAATCATTATCAACTTGCATATAATTTTTTCAAGGATCAACGAGAATTTTTACATGAATACGCCTACTTTCTATTAGAAGATGGGCAACGTAGTGAAGCAAAAAAAATCTTTAAACAATTGCTTAAAAATGATCCTTCAAATGTCGAAATCGGTGAGATTTTGCTACAATTAGAGGATGACTTTTAAGTGATAAAAGCAGGATATTATTTTAATTTTGTGGAATTAACATAGTAAGATAACAGAATTTGCAGAGGAGGGAATTGCATGGTGGCCCCTGTATCTGTCCATGAAAAGAAAGATTTTATCAGGTGGTTTTTGAATCATTATCAGTTGAAGAGAAGAGAATGCGTTTGGATTTTAAACTATTTAATGAGTCATGATACATTAATGGAAAAAGTACACTTTGTTGAACAGGCACAGTATTGTCCAAGAGGAATCATTATGTCAACGCATTGTGTAGAAGAAGTACCATTTCGCTTTTATAAAGAAAATGTTATGACTACTGATGCAGAGAAATCATTTCATGATATCCGGTTAAATAAAGATGAAGAATTGTTTATTCAGCTTAATTTCCGTTCTGCATATCAATCTCCACAATATGCTGCAGTTTTGGAAGCAAATCCATTTATGCCTGACCATTTATTTGGAAATGAGAAGGACCGAGAAGTTGCCGAAAAGCTATTAGAGCATTCGATTGAAACGTTTCAAAAGGAAAAATTGTATCAACTAATTGATGAAGCACTTGATCAACAAAATAAAGAGGAATTTGACAGGCTTACAACTCAATTAATTCAACTTAACAATCAATCAAAAAACAAATAAATTTTGTCTAATATAATGACTCATCTTTACTGAGTTATTATATTAGACATTTTTTTTGCATAATAAGCGTTATGCACTAAGGGAAAATGAGCTTTTTTTAATTTAACAATTTAAAGTGCAAGATATATAATAGACTTATTATTAGGAATGGAAGTGAATGAATTGAAGTGGGTTTTAGAAGATGTTGATGTTTACAATCAATCAAAGGAGTATGTTGATACGGCTGTTATTCCGCTTATTCCAGTTTCGGTCCAATCTGACTTTAAAAGTGTTGTTTCAAAAGGGGAATTTATTACACATGTAACAGCTGAGCTTGAAAGACAATTAAAAGGAAGGGTGTATTTATTTCCACCGTTTACATATTTGAAAAATACAAAAAATGTGTTTGAAATTTTGCTAGAATGGAAAACTGAGATACAAAGGGAATTTAAGCATGTATTTTTTCTAACTAGTGATGAGATGTTAAAAGATAATAAACCTCAATCCTTATCAAAGAATCTCATTTGGTTAGGGGCAGTTCCTATAGAACATATGGATGATAATTTAAAAAGAAAGCTCTTACAAGATCAAGTCGAACAAATTTTGAACATTTTATTACAATCTTGGAATAATTAAAAAAAATTTTTTTATTTGCAAAATTACAAAACATGATTTTATTGACCTCATGGAAAGATTGATATATCATGAGTATGTCCTAGTTTTATATATCATTTCCGTATGTCCTATATGGACTTTAGCTTACAATAGAGGGGGGAAAATGATGAGCGAGAAAAAACATCGGGTTTCAAGACGTCAATTTTTGAATTATACGCTTACTGGTGTAGGCGGTTTCATGGCTGCAGGTATGCTTATGCCAATGGTACGCTTTGCACTTGACCCTGTGCTCCGACCAGCAGAAGAATCAGAATTAGTTCAAGTAGTAAGTGTAGACGAAATAACTGAAGAACCACAACGCTTTGACTTTAAAATCAAACAAAAAGATGCTTGGCATGAATCTGAAGAAACAAAATCAGCTTGGGTATTTAAAGAAGGGGATAAGATCACTGCGTTATCACCTGTTTGTAAGCACTTAGGCTGTACGGTTGGATGGAATAATGACCCATCAAACAAGAACAGATTTTTCTGTCCTTGTCACTATGGACTTTACGAAAAAGATGGTACGAACGTTAAAGGTACACCACCTTTAGCACCGCTTGATGTTTACGAGCATGCAGTAAAGGACGGGTTTTTATTCTTAGGTAAAGCAAAACCACGAGGGGAGGCGTAATCGATTGCTTAATAAGATCTATGATTGGGTTGACGAACGTTTGGATATTACGCCAATGTGGCGCGATATTGCTGACCATGAAGTACCTGAACACGTAAACCCTGCACACCATTTTTCTGCCTTTGTTTATTGCTTTGGTGGATTAACATTCTTTGTTACTGTAATTCAAGTTTTATCAGGTATGTTTTTAACGATGTACTATGTTCCCGATATTAAAAATGCTTGGGAATCCGTATTTTATTTGCAAAATGAAGTTGCATTTGGGCAAATCGTACGTGGTATGCATCACTGGGGAGCAAGTCTCGTTATTGTTATGATGTTCCTACATACTTTACGTGTATTTTTCCAAGGTGCTTATAAGAAACCCCGTGAATTAAACTGGATCGTTGGGGTACTAATTTTCTTTGTAATGCTCGGATTAGGTTTAACGGGTTATTTGTTGCCTTGGGATATGAAAGCGTTATTCGCAACAAAAGTTACGTTGCAAATTGCTGAATCGGTACCGCTTATTGGGCCAACTATTAAAACCTTGTTATCAGGACATCCTGAAATTGTAGGTGCGCAAACACTTACTCGTTTCTTTGCAATCCATGTATTCTTCTTACCAGCTGCATTATTCGGTTTAATGGCAGCACACTTTGTGATGATTCGAAAACAAGGAATATCCGGACCTCTATAATATAAATGAAATGAATTTAAAGACAACAACTTAGTAAGGAGGGGAAATCATGCATCGCGGAAAAGGTATGAAATTTGTAGGTGACTCTCGTATTTCTGCTGAGAGGAAACCTAATATTCCGAAAGATTATTCGGAGTATCCTGGAAAGACAGAGGCGTTCTGGCCGAACTTCCTCTTAAAGGAATGGTTAGTTGGTGCTGTGTTCTTAGTCGGCTTTTTATGTCTAACAGTAGCGCACCCATCACCTCTTGAGCGTGTGGCTGATCCTACTGATGCTGGGTATATTCCATTACCTGACTGGTACTTCCTATTTTTATACCAGTTATTAAAATATTCCTATGCCTCTGGACCTTTTACTGTAATTGGAGCAATAATCATTCCTGGTCTTGCATTCGGTGGATTAATGTTAGCGCCGTTTCTTGATCGCGGTCCACATCGTCGTCCAGCAAAGCGTCCTGTTGCTGTAGGGATGATGCTTTTAGGGGTTGCAGCTGTATTCTATCTAACATGGGAATCTGTCGTAACTCATGACTGGGAAGCTGCTGCAGAGCAAGGGAAGATTCAAGCTGAAGCTGAGATTGATAAAGAATCTGACGGTTATAAAATTTATGAGGCACAGGGCTGTATTCAATGTCATGGTGAAAATCTAGAGGGTGGTCCAGCAGGAAAAGCACTTGTCGATAATGGATTAGAACCAGATAAAATCGCTGATGTTGCAAAAAACGGTCAGGGAGCAATGCCTCCTGGTGTCTTTAAAGGTACAGATGAAGAATTAAAAGTATTATCAGAATTTATTTCTGGTGTTACTTCAAAATAAAGCTGACTTTTGTCAGCTTTTTTTTTGGAAACGTCTATAAAATGTGTTTAAGTTAAATTTAAATAAATAGTGTTTTTTCTTTGGAATTTAAATAAGTATGGTGATTAAACTTGAAAATGATTCATTATCTGCTAGGTAATAAACCTATGCTGTTACTTGTTTTTGTAATTAATTTTTTTGGAACTCTTTACGGCTATTTCTGGTATAAGGATCAGCTAGCTGTAACACCTCCACAATTCCTTTTATTTGTACCAGATAGTCCAACTGCTAGCTTATTTTTTACAATTGTAATTGTCGCTTTTCTCTTTAGGAAAAATCTCCCTACGATAGAGGCACTAGCTATTGTGACATTATTTAAATATGGAATTTGGGCTGTAATTATGAATCTGCTCGTATTAATGATAAATGGTCATTTAGTATGGCAGGGCTATATGCTGATTGCATCTCATTTTGCTATGGCAGTACAGGGAATACTTTATGCACCATATTACCGATTTAAGCTTAAGCATTTATTAATTGCAGCTGTATGGACATTACATAATGATGTTATTGATTATGTTTTTGGAATGATGCCACGTTATGGAACATTAAACGATTATATGAGTCAAATAGGTTACTTTACTTTTTGGCTAAGTATGCTCTCTTTATTTATCGCATATATATTTGTTATTCATAAAAAATCGACAAAGCTTTCAATACCTGAATAAAAAATTCGATTAGGTTTTCTTCATTGTTCTATTCTTTTTTCAAAAGTTGTTGGTCTATCCTTGTCCAATTCCTCATACGATTTTTAAGAGAAGTTCTAGGGGGGACAAGGATGAGAAAATGGCTAATTGCACTTATTATCGGCATAGTGTTAGTCCAAACGAAACCAATAAATGCCGAGGAAACATATGATTGGGAATTTCTTAATAAGATTTCTAACACTGCACTCCAACTTGCAAAACAAGAGCGTTATAGTGAGTCTGCCCAACTACTTGATTATTTTTCTATGAAATTTGAAGATATACCGATTAACCGGGATTCAATTTCACTTGATCATTTTCGAATGATCTCAAGTACTCATAAGGATGCAAAATCAATTATTCTAGATGAAAAGAAGACAAATGAGGAAAAGGTTCGAACTTTAACAAAATTTAGGCTTGTTGTAGACGCTATGGTTTCGGAACATCAACCTCTTTGGGGTTCAATGGAATCGTCAATTATGGAGACATTTTCTCAAATTAAGACTGATGTGCAATCCGGTGATATTCAGTCATTTCAACACGACTGGAATGAATTTTTAAGTTTATACGAAATTATCTATCCGAGTATTCAAGTTGATATCGATGATAGGCGAGTAAAGCAAATGGATGAACATATATCAGTAATAGGCGACAAGTTCTTTCAAGATGTACCTGAAACAAGTCGTGTGAAACAATTATCATTGATGGAAGAGGAATTAAAAGCAATTTTTGAAAGAGTTAAAGAAGATGAAGCTGACCCATCTTTAGTTTGGGTGATGATAACAACAGGTAGCATCATTTTATTATCATTATCTTATTCCGGTTGGAGAAAATATCGTGGAGAAAAGGAAAAATTAGAAAAAAGGGAACAAAATAAAGAGTAAAAAGCTTGAGGATTTCTCAAGCTTTTTTGATGTGCGCCCGGCATGGGTACAGTCTATAGGGTGCAAGTCCCGAGCCACGAAGACAGTAGTAGTGGTTAGTTTAACGCAAGGGTGTCCGTGGTGACGCGGAATCTGAAGGAAGCGGGCGGCAAACCTCCGGTCTGAGGAACACGAACTTCATATTAGGCTAGGTACCATTGGATGAGTTTGCATTACAAAACAAAGTCCTTACTGCCGAAGGTGGTACAGAGTAAATGAAGCAGATAGGTGGAGGGAAAGACTGTACTCTTACCCGGGGAGGTCTGATTGGTATGTCAAGTACACTTGGTAACCTATCCAGCAATGGATAGCTGAACAATCAGAAGTCAGCAGAGGTCATAGTACCAGTCTAACTCGAGATAGAATGGGAAGGACTGAACTATTAAGAGAGAATGAAATCTGCCCATTCGGCGATTGCACTTGAACACAGACAATCCGAAAGGACTTACCAAAAGGAGGAAGTGGTGAATCCGCAGGGGACTTTAGGAGGGTGGAGCAAGAACCGGCATAAACAGAAATTTCATTCACGTAGAAAGGAGTAACATCATGTTAATGGAACGAATCTTGTCACGGGGAAATCTCTTAACTGCCCTAAAACGGGTAGAGCAGAACAAAGGAAGTCACGGCATAGATGGAATGTCCGTAAAATTCCTACTAAGACATCTCTATGAAAACTGGGATTCCCTTCGGGAAGCTTTGAGTACAGGTAACTATCAACCTTCCCCTGTTCGCCGTGTCGAAATCCCGAAACCAAGTGGAGGGGTACGGCTTTTAGGCATACCAACTGTTACAGACCGTTTCATCCAACAGGCAATTGCCCAAGTATTAACCCAAATCTTTGACCCAACCTTTTCTGAAAACAGCTATGGATTCCGACTTAACAGGAGTGCCCATGATGCGGTAAGAAAGGCAAAGGGATATATCAAAGAAGGGTTCCGTTGGGTAATTGATATAGACTTAGAGAAATTCTTTGATAGGGTTAATCATGACAAATTGATGGGAATACTCGCTAAAAGAATTGAAGACCACATTCTTCTCAAACTAATCCGGAAATATCTTCAATCAGGTGTAATGCTTAATGGGGTTGTTAAATCAACGGAGGAAGGTACTCCGCAAGGAGGTCCTCTCAGTCCTCTACTTTCAAACATAATTCTTGATAAATTAGATAAAGAATTGGAAGCAAGAGGGCATAAGTTTGTCCGTTATGCTGACGACTGCAACATTTATGTTAAGTCATTAAAAGCAGGGGAACGTGTAATGGAATCCATTACGGCGTTTATTGAGCAGAAACTAAAATTGAAGGTAAACAGGGATAAGTCGGCAGTAGACCGTCCGTGGAAACGGAAATTTCTTGGCTTTAGCTTTACTTGGAATAAAGAACCGAAGGTGCGAATTGCTAAAGAAAGCATCAAACGCTTTAAGAAGAAGATTCGAGAAATTACCTCACGGTCAAAACCTTTTCCATTAGAAGTAAGAATTGAAATGTTAAACCGTTATCTAACAGGATGGTGTGGATACTTCGCTTTAGCTGACACTCCAAGCAAATTCAAAGAATTCGATGAATGGATAAGAAGAAGGCTCAGAATGTGCGAATGGAAACAGTGGAAGAAACCTAAAACCAGAGTTAGGAAACTTATTGGTTTAGGCGTCCCTGATTACAAAGCATATGAATGGGGCAACTCCAGAAAGAAATACTGGAGAGTTGCATGTAGTCCAATATTACACAAAACCCTCGATAACTCTTACTGGAGTCAACGAGGGTTGAGAAGTCTATATAATCGTTATGAAATTTTACGTCAATCTTAATAGAACCGCCGTATACCGAACGGTATGTACGATGGTGTGAGAGGTCGGGGGTTAGTCACTCCCTCCTACTCGATTAAGTATGTAATGACTATCGCTGTAATGGGTTTTTGTTTTCATCAAGTGTAAATCCCTCGCCTAAAACATCATGTACATCACTTACTGCAACAAATGCATGTGGATCTACAGAATTGATAACATTTTTTAAACGGACAATTTCATTTTTACCTACTACACAATATAACACATCTAGGTTTTGCTTCGAAAATGAACCTTGACCTTTTAAAATGGTGACACCACGTTCCATTTCTTTCATAATTCTCTCTGCTATTTTATCAGGGTATTGTGAAATAATAGTTGCTCCTTTGGCAGCATAAGCTCCTTCTTGCATAAAATCAATGACTCTTGCACCAACAAATACAGCAACAAGTGTATACATGGCTTCTCTGTAAGAAAGGTAAGTAATTAATGATAAAACAATGACACATAAATCAAACATAAACATGGTTTTCCCCATACTCCAGCCAAAGTAGCGATGACATAAACGTGCAATAATATCAACGCCACCTGTTGTTCCGCCATAGCGGAAAATTGTACCTAAACCGATACCAAGAAATACCCCAGCAAATAAAGCGGCAAGTGTCAGGTCTTCATTTAGTGGCATATTAATTTGATATTTTTGAAATATCCATAGGTAGAAGGAGAGGCTTACTGTACCAATCATTGTGTAAATAAATGAGGTTCTCCCAAGTACCCGCCAACCAATAAAAAATAACGGAATATTTAATACTAAATTACTAATAGAGGGATCAATATGAAAAAGGAAAAAGAGCATTAGTGTAATACCTGTAAAACCACCTTCAGCTAGGTTGTTTTGCATATTAAAGTGAACTAAGCCGAAACCAAAGATGGCAGATCCGATTAAAATGAAAAGAATATTTTTTACACGTAAATGACCGTTCATGTAGCACCTCCAAAAAATTCATGGCGATTTACATTATAGTTGATAGAATGTCAAGGTGCAAATTTTCAAAAAATGATTACGAAATAATTGTAAATCTTTATCGTATTAGCTAACATTGAATAGAAAGTAGATGAGGTGATACAAATGGAGCAAAAGAAAATGAAAGACCTTCAACGTGAAGTGGATGAGTACATAAGCGGATTTAAAGAAGGATACTTCTCTCCATTAGCTATGATGGCTCGTATAACAGAGGAAGTTGGAGAGTTAGCAAGAGAAATTAATCACTACTATGGAGAAAAACCAAAAAAAGCCAGTGAAACAGAAAAAGCCATTGAAGAAGAACTGGGAGATGTATTATTTGTTTTAATTTGTCTAGCCAATTCTTTAAACATAGATTTAGAAACGGCACATGACATTGTAATGAAAAAGTTTAAAACAAGAGATAAAGACAGATGGACGAAAATTGAGGAATGAAGGAGTTATGAAACAATGGAACAAATCAAAATAGTTATAGCAGGTCCTCGTGGACGAATGGGAAGTGAAGCTGTAAAGCTTGTTGAGCAAACAACAAACTTTACTCTTGCTGCTGTCGTAGATCATAAGTATGAGGGGAAAAGTTTAAAAGATTTAGATGGATTTGATGTGGATGTACCAATTTATACAGATATTGATAAATGTTTTTTTGAGACGAATCCACATGTTCTTATCGATTTGACCACACCAGAAATTGGAAAGATACATACGAAGAAGGCGCTACTAAATGGGGTTAGACCTGTTGTGGGCACAACTGGCTTTTCTGAAGAGGATTTAAAAGAGCTACAGGAATTAACAGTAGAAAAAGGGATAGGTGCAATTATTGCTCCGAATTTTGCGATTGGGGCAATATTAATGATGAAATTTTCGCAAATGGCCGCTAAATATTTCCAAGATGTCGAGATTATTGAACAGCATCACGATCAAAAGCTAGATGCACCATCTGGTACGGGTCTAAAAACGGCGGAAATGATATCTGCTGTAAGAGAAACGAAACAGCAAGGTCATCCGAACGAAAAAGAAATTCTCGCTGGTGCGCGAGGGGCGGAATATAATGGAATTCGACTTCATAGTGTACGTCTACCAGGTTTAATTGCACATCAAGAAGTTTTATTTGGTGGGGATGGACAAACATTAAAAATCCGGCATGATTCATACAACCGGGCTTCATTCATGTCAGGAGTAAAGCTTGCTGTTGAGAGCGTTATGAAGGTCGATTTACTAGTATATGGATTAGAGAATATTATCGAATAAAAGGGGGAGTTTACAATGAAAATTGCATTAATTGCACATGATAAAAAGAAAACAGACCTTGTTCAGTTTGTATTAGCATACAAGCCGATATTTGAGGAGCATGAACTTTTTGCAACAGGGACAACGGGGTTACGTATTCAGGAGGCAAGTGGTTTGAATGTCCATCGTTTTCAATCAGGTCCCCTTGGAGGAGATCAAGAAATCGGAGCACTTATTGCAAAGAATGATATGGATATGGTTATCTTTTTCCGTGATCCGTTAACTGCACAACCACACGAACCAGATATTTCAGCATTACTTCGTCTTTGTGACGTATATTCTATTCCACTTGCAACAAATATGGGGACAGCTGAAATGTTAGTGCGTGGTCTTGAACGTGGTGACTTAAATTGGCGGGAAGTCATTCAAACGAATGATTGATAATTGAAACGGAAGTGAACCAAGGATCAAGTTTATTTTTTATGGTCTATATTAAATTATATTGTTGATTTTTAAGATAGATGTTGATTGAAGCGAATACCTTAAGCGAAAATCAATAATAATGTTTAACAGAACCATTTTAGAACCATGATTATTTTTAAAATGGCCAAGATTAATTTCATACTTACTTACGGGCGGCATAAAAAATATGAATAATAGGCAATTTACACTTATTTTTAAGATAGATTCTAAGAAGAAAATCAAAAATTAAAAAGGCATTTGGGAAAGAAAGCTTTCCCAAATGCCTTTTGTCTTCAATCTGAAACGAAGAGATTTTTAATATCTCTTCGTTTTTTCTATTTCTTATGAACAGCTTCCACCTGTTGAAGAACGGACCTTTGAACCTGTTTCACCTGATAATAAGTCTCCACCTGTTGACGTGATGATTTCATTTGTCACCTTATTTGAAATCGTATGTGAAACGAGCTGTAATAAATCATTAACTTCCATTTGAGACTCTTGGAATTCTTGAATAATCGGAATTTCATCTAATTCATTTTGAATTTTTTCAATTTTTGCCTCAACTTGCTTTAATGCTTCATGTTTGCCATAATGTTGAAAATTGACAGCTTGCTTTTGTAAGCTTTTAATACTTGCAATCATTTCACGAACTTTTTGATTTTCGTTTAACTGCGCTTCGGCACGTTTAAAAAAATCAACTTCTTTTGATTCGGAAATCATTTTTGCAAGCTCACGAGCCTTTGCAACGATCTCATCTTTTGTATAAATTGTCGACATATTATATCACCTCAACTGCTTCTTCAACCATTTCACCATCAAGTGTCCATGTTTTTGCTTTTACAATTTTAACTTTTACAATTTGTCCAATAGCAGATTTCGGTCCTCTAAAGTTTACTAGCTTGCTCTTTTCCGTATAACCTGATAATACATCTGGATTATTTTTACTTTCACCCTCAACTAGTACATTGACAATTTTACCTTCATATTCCTTAAGCTTTTTCGCAGAAATTTCGTTAACAAGCGCATTTAACCGTTGAAGGCGTTCCTTTTTCACTTCCATCGGAACATTATCCTTCATTTTAGCAGCTGGTGTACCTTCTCGTGGAGAGTAAATAAATGTATATGCACTATCAAATTCTACTTCGCGATATAAAGATAAGGTTTCTTCAAATTGCTCTTCTGTTTCATTTGGGAAACCGACAATAATATCTGTTGTTAAAGATGCGTTAGGCATTGCTTCTTTTATTTTTCGAACTAGCTCTAAGTAACGCTCACGAGTATATTTACGAGCCATAATTTTAAGAACTTCTGAGCTTCCTGATTGTACTGGCAAGTGAATATGATCTAAAAGGTTGCCACCTTTAGCTAGAACCTCGATTAAACGGTCATCAAAATCGCGCGGATGACTTGTTGTAAAACGAATTCTTGGGATGTCGATTTTATGAATTTCATCCATTAAATCCCCTAAACCATATTCCATATCTTCAAAGTCTTTTCCATATGCGTTTACGTTTTGACCAAGTAGGGTAACTTCCTTATATCCTTGTGCTGCAAGCTGGCGAACTTCCTGAATAATTTCTTCAGGGCGTCGACTTCTCTCTTTACCACGTGTATATGGAACGATACAATACGTACAGAATTTATCACATCCGTACATAATGTTTACCCATGCTTTTATATTCCCTTTTCGAATTTTCGGAAGGTTTTCAATAACGTCCCCTTCTTTTGACCAAACTTCAATGACCATTTCTTTAGAAAGATATGCTTCATTTAAAATATTTGGTAAGCGGTGAATATTATGTGTTCCGAAAATCATATCCACAAATGGGTGAACCTTTAAAATACGATTTACTACTGATTCCTCTTGTGACATACAGCCACATACACCAAGTAATAAATCCGGCTTCTCTTTTTTAAGCGTCTTCAAGTGGCCTAACTCACCAAAAACCTTATTCTCAGCATTTTCACGGATCGCACATGTATTTAATAAAATGACATTTGCATCCTCAACACTGTCAGTTGGCTCATATCCTAATGTCATAAAGATACCTGCCATAACCTCAGTATCATGTTCATTCATTTGACAGCCATACGTACGGATGAAAAACTTCCGACCTTGTCCCATTCCTTTAAATTCTTCAGGGATTTTAAAATCATTGTATTGCACATCTTCTTTTCCACGTTTTTTAGCATCTTTTAATGATGGTGGTTGATAAGTCTTTTCAAAATATTTCGCAAAGTCTGCTGACGTTTTTTCCGAAACGGATTTTTTGTCCGCTGAAATAGCAGCTACTTTCTGTCCTTCTTTACGTTGTTGTTCGTTCATGTTCTTTCTCCTTCCATTGAAAGAATGATTGATTGCGTTTAAATTCATTGTTGACGTACAACTAACCATTATAAACCTTATAAAACAATCTAACAATAAAATATACGATTTAAGCGAATGTTGACAAGATTAATTTAATGGTAAAAACAATTGGAAAGCTTTCATGAGATTCTATTAAACTTTGAAAAAAATCTTTATATCGATAAAGTCTTTTCAAACTAGATGAGGAATTTCCAATTTTAGTTTTGTTGCTCAATTATCCATTCAACCCATCTTATAACTGTACTAGATCTTCTAAAGTAAGTTGATTCCTTCTCAACATTATACAAGCTTGACTTTTTCATCATCTCGATAATTTTTTGCTTACTAGGTAATTTGCCATTTGCAAAGTATTCTCTTACTACTTCATTAAATACTTTGTGTTCTAAGATGCACTTTATTAATGCTATATACTTTTGTTTGTACGGCAATCTCATCAGCTGTCTTCCCTTAGCTGTTAAGGTATATTTTATATTTGAGTCTTTTTTATATTTATCAATCAGTCCTAAATACATCGCAGCAGAAGTATAATAATTGGTTTGTCGTTCATCAAAATTATAATTAGTCGTGATGAAGTCCTTTGTTAAATCTTTTTCCATTAATAAACCAAGTAAATCAATAATTCTAATAAAGGAATCTGCCTGTGGAAAAGGAATTTCTGGTTCTTCAATCACCTTTGTTTGTTGCAATAGATGATAAATATCCGCTAATGCAATTGTCTCATGTGCAATCATATATTTTTTTTGTTCAATTAGCCGTAAAGAATTGTATCTCAACGGATCCTCAAATTCATAGACAAAAAAATGAAATACATCTGCTGAATGAGTAAAGAAAATTGGTCTTACTTTCTTTTGAATTTTCCCTTGCCATAAACGGAACGGATAATACATCTGGCGAACAAGAAAATCCTCGACAGTCTCCTTCTTCGCCTCGATTAGAGCAAATGCTTCTTCCCCTTCATAGCCTCCATCAATTTCAACCTGTGCGTTTTTAATCGCAATCTGATGATCCTTCCCTGAATTCGTGCGAATCATAAAGTCAAATGCTTGTGAGGACATTCGACCAGAAACGGTAGGCGTGCACTCTTCACCGAGTAAATCTGCGATCATACCAGATACATATGCACAATGAAGTGCAGAGCTTTCAGAATACAAATTAGAAGGGTCAATCGTCATAACAGTTGGAGGAATACGTAGTTTAATTGGCCGCAAGCTTTCATCATAAGAAACCTTTTCATATGCATCAAATTGTCCTAAAACATATCGAGACCTTGAGATTGGAAGGATGCTAATACCATATTTTTTAAAGATTTTAGGTAAGTTACTTTTATGATCAAACTTAGCCATTAAACGAGGCTCACGAACGGTTTTAATTATTTTCGCGTCAATTTCATAAAACCCATGGCGATTCACTTCATCTAGTATTTGATATCGTTCAAAAAGCACTTCCCATGCTTTATCATTTAGGCTCATAATTCATCACCAGCACCTCATCAATTTTCCCGCGTTTTGATGCTACTGAATTGATGCTTCTCGTTGCTCCGACAATTTCAATCTGAAAATTTTTATATAAATCTTTAATGTATTTAGTTGCTGAGTTACTAAGCAGTACTTTACAGCCACGTCCGTCCAAGTCTACAACTAAATCTCTTAATCGCTCCTGTTCATCTCTACCAAAACCATCAAGGCTATAGCTGGTAAACGAAGAGGTTGTTGAAACAGGATCATATGGAGGATCGATGTAAACAAAATCTCCTTTTTTAGCAGTTGCTACTGCATCAGCAAAATCACCATTTAAAATCGTCACATCATTATTTGCCAAATAATCATGTACGGCTCGTACGACATCTTCATTCACGATATTTGGATTTTTGTATTTTCCAAATGGAACATTAAACTGTCCCTTTTTGTTAACGCGAAAAAGACCGTTGAAACACGTTTTATTAAGAAAGATAAGTCTTGATGCTCTTTCTACATCTGATAGCTCTTGATAAATAGGCTTTCGATCTAAATCTCGTATTTCATAAAAATAGTCACTATTATTTTCATGTTTCCGTAAATCTGATAGTAATTCTTCTATATGGTCTCGAATTGTTAAATATGTATTAACCAATTCGGAGTTGATATCATTAATTACAGCTTTGCTTGGCTGAACATCAAATAATACAGCCCCAGCACCAATGAAAGGCTCATAATATGTTCCAGTCATTTCTTCTGGTAAGTATTTTCGTATTTCAGGTAGTAGCTGTCTCTTTCCACCAGCCCATTTTAAAAATGGCTGAGCTACTTTATTTGTCACCATCTATGTTCCCCTCTCATACCTAGTAAATCTAGTATAAATCTTATCGGTTTAGCTAAAGAAAATCAAATTAATTTCATTCTCTGCAGTTTTTTATCGACATATAAAAAAAGACATCATTTCTTTCGATACTCCCTTAGTTAAAGAAAGATGTCTCTTACTAGTACGTTACTTATGAAACACAATTTAAGGTGTTGGTTGTTGTTTCGTTCCTTGGGTAAATAAAAAGTTTATTTTTCCATCTTTTAACTCCAGCTTTGCATCAAAAGTTTTTTCACCTTTTTTAAATCCTTTGATCAAATTAGTCGTTCCCTCTGATAAAAGCTTCTGTACATTCGTTTTTGTTATATTTTTCCCAAGAATTTTCTTTGAAATCGTGAACTTGCAGTTATTTACTTTATAATTTGTACAGCCATAAAACTCGCCTTTATCGACAACATCTCCGTTACACAGTTTACATTTCCCTACTTTTTTTCCAATGGTGAACTTAGAATTTGAGCGCTGAATCGATTCTACTTTTAATCCATCGAAGTTCCAGTTCGGTGCAAATTGAATTGCGTCAGCGACAATTTTCGCAGAGAGCTTTTTAGTTTGCTCCATAAATAATGCTGCAGATGCTTGTCCCTCTCCAATTTCTGAAAGACGCTGCTCCCAT
The DNA here is from genome assembly GCF_902829255.1 of Metabacillus niabensis. Lineage (GTDB taxonomy): Bacteria > Bacillota > Bacilli > Bacillales > Bacillaceae > Metabacillus > Metabacillus niabensis. The sequence goes on from NZ_CADEPK010000021.1 coordinate 85,218, forward strand.
TTAGCCGTCATCTCTGGAGAGGCTAAAATATGATTACCGATCGCTTCGATTAAAACCTTGCCCTTATCTGTTGCATATACTTGGTTTTTTTTCACTTCAATATATTTCCGATCCTTTAGCATCGTAATAATCCCTGCTCTTGTCGCTTCTGTTCCTAAGCCTTCCACTTTATTTAAAACCTTTTCTAATTCATCGTTGTCTAAATATTTTCCTGCTGTTTTCATTAATGTGATTAATTGACCTTCTGTATATCGTTTTGGCGGTTGAGTTTTCCCCTCTTTTGTTTCTACTTTATGGACATGTCCTGTCTCTCCCTTTTGAACTTGTGGGAGCAATTCATCCTTTTCTTTATCATTTTGAAAAATCACTTTCCGCCAACCTTCTTGAATTTGCTGTTTTCCTTTAGTAATAAATTCAGCTCGACCATCTACAAGTGTAGTCAATGTTGAATAGTCATATATTGCTTTATCGTAATGGGCAGCAATTAACCTTCTCACAATTAAATCATACATTTTTTGTTCATCAGCATTTAATCTGCTAGGATCTGTTACTTGTTCAGTTGGAATAATCGCATAGTGATCTGTTACCTTTTTTTCATTAACATAACGAGAATTATTAAGTATTGATGTCTTTGGTAAAGGAAATAAATCTTTATATTCTTCAAACCTGCTTAATTTCTCTAATATAGCAGGAAAAAGTTCCGCTTCACCCTTTGTGACATATGTTGAATCAGACCTTGGGTAGGACACAATCCCTTTTTGATATAGTGATTGAACAACATCTAATGTTTTTTTCGGTGAAAATTTATACGTTTTATTTGCTGTCGCTTGGAGAGCTGATAAATTAAAAAGCAGCGGTGGTTGGTATTCCTTCCTTTCCTTTACAATATCTTTAATCTCTGCTCGTTTTTCTTTACAAAACTCAGCGATTTTTAGTGCCATCTGTTCATCTGTTACTCTCGTTTGCTGGTCCTTTTGCCACGTTCCCTTATATTTTTTCTTATTAATTTGAAAGGTAGCAATAATTTCCCAGAATGGTTCTGACTTAAAATTTTCTATTTCCTTTTCTCTTTTTACAATTAATGCAAGTGTTGGTGTTTGAACTCGTCCAGCAGAGAAAACATCATTCATTCCCTTTTCCTTAAGTAAAAGTGTATAAACCCTTGATGCATTCATTCCTACTAACCAATCTGCACATGCTCGTGAATATGCTTCAAAATAAAGATTTTTCGTATCCTCATCATTTAATAATCGACGAAATCCTTCATTAATTGATGCTTGTGTTAAAGAAGATATCCATAATCTTTTCAATGGCTTTTTCACACCAGAAAGTTGAATAATATTCCGAATGATCAGCTCACCTTCTCGCCCAGCATCACCTGCATGAATAATTTCGGTTACATTCGGATCCAATAATAGTTTCTTAATAATTTGAAATTGCTTTGCCTTTGATTTAGATACTTCGTATTTAAACTTATCTGGAATGAGTGGCAACATCGATATAGACCACTTTTTCCATTCCTGTTGATAAGACTCTGGTGCACATAGTTGTGTTAAATGGCCAATTGCCCAAGTACAATATGCCCCTTTTGGAAAAAGCTCATTTGGCTTAACCTCAATATAGCCATCTCTTTTTACTCTTTGAAAACCTGAACATAGCGTTTGCGCTTGATCTGGTTTTTCTGCAATTATTAATTTCATTCGAAAAATCACCTAACTATTTCTAGGAAACTAGAAATCTTTTATATCACTGATTAAGTTTACTGTATTTTTCATTG